>CBIHQA010000117.1:0-9067 GCA_966211475.1 uncultured Neisseriales bacterium | reverse complement strand
GGCGCCGTGATCGCCGGACATTGCGGCAACGCGGCGGAACTCGATCTGCTGCTGCCTGACACACCGCTGCCGGAAGCAGAACTGCAAGCCGTGTTCGCCCACGAACTTCACCATATGGCCCGCAGGCGTCACGCCGGCTATGGCCGGACGCTGGGCGAGGTCTGTACATCGGAGGCAATGGCCCTCTGGTACGAAGCCTGCTGGCTGGGCGACGTCCCCCGCGGACTGGCGGGCGACTTGCCGGCGGGGGGCGCGACCGCTTTGTTGGCGGATTGGCAGACACCGGATTTCGACCACGACCGCTGGTTTGTATCCGGCCCGCTTGGCGAGCGCATCGCTTACCGCCTGGCCTGGCGCACCATCCAGCAACATATCGAACGAACCGGCACGCCGCTGACGCTGGCCGACTCCCTTACTTTGACCGCGGACGCGCTGCGTCCGACCCTGGAACACTGCAATGGCTAAAGCTTCCCTCAAACTCGCAATTCAGTACGTGGTGCCCGCCGACGGTCTGCCCGGCCGTGACGACTTCCGCCGCTGGGCCAAGGCCGCGCTGCAGGCCGGTGCGGCCGAGGTGACGCTGCGCGTGGTCGATGCAGAAGAAGGCCAGACCCTCAACCGCGACTATCGCGGCAAGGACTACGCGACCAATGTGCTGACCTTCACCTTCGATGAAGACATGCCGCCGATCCCGGAACTGCCGCTGCTCGGCGACATCGTACTCTGCGCCCCGGTGGTAGCCCGCGAGGCGGCTGAGCAGGGCAAGCCGCTAGCGGCCCACTACGCGCACCTGGTGGTGCATGGCATGCTGCATCTGCAAGGCTACGATCACTTGGATGACGAAGAGGCCGACGAGATGGAGGCGCTGGAAACCCGCATCCTCGCCGGACTGGGCTACCCCGACCCCTACGCCGGCGAGCACGACGGCGCCATTGATGACTGACCCTGAGAACAGCCTCGGGCTGGTCGGTGTTCACCATGTGGCGCTGATTTGTCGCGACTATGCGCGATCCCGGCGTTTCTATGTCGAGACGCTGGGGCTGGCAGTGGTGGCGGAACACTTTCGCGAAGAACGAAATTCGTGGAAGCTGGACCTTGCGCTGCCGGACGGTACGCAGCTGGAGCTGTTCTCCTTTCCGGCGCCGCCGGCCCGCGTGAGCCGGCCGGAAGCCTGCGGATTGCGGCATCTGGCGTTGCGTGTGCGCGACATCGATGCGGCGGTGGCACGGCTGGCGGCCGAAGGCGTCCCCAGCGAACCGGTGCGGGTGGACCCTTACACCGGGCGGCGTTTCACCTTTTTCGCCGACCCGGACGACCTGCCGCTGGAGCTGTACGAAGAAGGCCGCCCGGCAGGCTGAGCCGCAATTGTCATGAAACCGCAACCCGCTTGCTGTGTTGCGCGGGCTCATGTGCCTTATAATTTGAACGTTTGCATTCCGGATCAACCCCTTAATGGACGTTTCCCCTAGTCGGCCAGGCAACCATAAATCCTCCTGGCTGGAACGGCTCTCTGCCCTGCTGATGCGGGAGCCCGAAGATCGCGAGCAGCTGGTCACGCTGCTCCACTCTGCCTTCGAACGCGATCTGCTGGACGCCGACGCGCTGGCGATGATCGAAGGCGTACTGCAAGTCTCCGACCTGCGCGCCGGCGACATCATGGTGCCGCGGGCACAGATCGACGCGATCGACGTCGCGGATTCCATCGAAACCTTCATGCCGATGGTGCTGGAAACCGCCCACTCGCGCTTTCCG
Organism: uncultured Neisseriales bacterium; assembly: GCA_966211475.1. Taxonomy (GTDB): domain Bacteria; phylum Pseudomonadota; class Gammaproteobacteria; order Burkholderiales; family Leeiaceae; genus Leeia. The sequence continues at coordinate 7,315 of CBIHQA010000117.1, read as the reverse complement.
GTCTACGGCGACACCCGCGACAACATCCTCGGCATCCTGCTGGCCAAGGATCTGCTGCGCTACTTCGTCGACCCGGATAACTTCAGCCTGCGCGACTCGCTGCGCCCGGCGGTGTTCATCCCGGAATCCAAGCGGCTAAACGTGCTGCTGAAGGAGTTCCGCGCCAACCGCAACCACATGGCCATCGTGGTGGACGAATATGGCGGCGTGGCGGGCCTGGTGACCATCGAGGACGTGATCGAGCAGATCATTGGCGACATCGAAGACGAATACGACTTCGACGAGACCGAAGACAACATCATCGAAGACCGTGCCGGTCGCTGGCGCGTGAAGGCTGTCACCGAGATCGACGATTTCAACGAGCGGTTCGAGGCAGGCTTGCCGGACGACGAGTTCGATACCATCGGCGGCCTGGTGGTCCACCAGTTCGGCCACCTGCCCAAGCGGGGCGAGAAGGTCGATGCCTTCGGCCTGTCCTTCGAAGTGCTGCGCGCCGATAGCCGCCGCCTGCACACCTTGCTGGTCTCCCGCCACCCAGCCCAAGAAGCCGAATGACGGGCTGCTGCGAGGCGCCCGCATGAAGCGGTTTATCCCCCTGTTGCTGGCTGCGCTGTGCGGCCTGGGCGGCGTGGCCGCGTTCGCGCCCTTCAACCTGGCGCCGCTGGCGGTGCTGTCGCTTACCGGCCTGTTCGGGCTGTGGGCGCGCCACGGCCGGACACGGCGCAGTGCGGCTGGCATCGGCTTCGCCTTCGGCGTGGCGCACTTCCTGGGCGGCGTGCACTGGATCTTCGTCAGCCTGTCGGTCTATGGCGGAATGCCGCCGCCGCTCGCCGCCTTCGGTACATTGCTGTTCGCCTGCTACCTGGCGTTGTTCCCGATGTTGGTTGGGCTGCTGCTGGCTTGGCGGCCTTGGTCGGATAGACGCCGCTGGCTGGTGCTGGCACCGCTCGCCTGGGTGCTGGCCGAATGGGCTCGTGGCACGCTGCTGACCGGCTTCCCCTGGCTGACCTTCGGCTTCGCGCACAGCGATACGCCACTTGCTGGCTTTGCGCCGCTGCTCGGCGTGTACGGTATGACCGCGCTCAACGCGCTACTGGCCGGCTTGCTGGTGTGGACGATGCGGCAGCACAGCCGACCGGGCTGGCTGAAAGCGGGTGCGGCGGCGGTGGCCGTACTGCTGGTCGGGCAGGGCTTGCGCGGCGTGGAGTGGACGGCGCCCGGCAAGCCGGTGACCGTGTCTCTACTGCAAGGGAACATCCCGCAGGACATCAAGTGGAACCCCGATTACGCGGCCCAATCGCTGGATACCTACGTCCGGCTGCTGGACCGCTCGCACGGCGCGCTGCGCATCCTGCCGGAGACCGCGCTGCCGATGTTCTGGCATCAGGTGCCGCCGGAGCTGCATCGCGCATTGGCGGCCCGTGCCCAGGCCGATGGCGCTCGGGTGCTGCTGGGCATCCCGGAGTGGCGCGGCAACGAGATCTACCACAACAGCGCGCTGCTGCTGGACGACCCGCACCAGGTCTACCGCAAGGAGCACCTGGTGCCGTTTGGCGAATTTCTGCCGATGCGGCCGGTGATGCGCTGGCTGCTGGATATCTTGCACATCCCGCTGGCCGACTTCACGGCAGGCGCGCCGAACCAGCCGCTGATCGATGTCGCCGGGCAACGGGTGGCGGTGGACATCTGCTACGAAGACCTGTTCGGCGCGGAGATCGCTGCGCGCGCTGGGTCGGCGACCCTGCTGGTCAACCAGTCCAACCTGGCCTGGTTCGGCGACTCCATCGCCCTGCCGCAGCACCTGCAGATCGCCCGGCTGCGGGCGCTGGAAACCGGCAAGCCAATGCTGCGCGCCACCAACACCGGTGTGACTGCCGCCATCGATGCGGATGGACGTGTGCTGGGCATGCTGCCGCTGTTCCAGGCGGACGTGCTGGAGGTCTCACTGCAAGGCCGCACCGGACAGACGCCGTACACCCGCTGGCGCGATCAGTGGCTGTGGGGGCTGCTGCCCTTGCTGCTGATCGTGATGGGCTGGCGCAAGCGGCCGGTCTAGCCGTAAAGCATCCGCCGACACGCCATTCAGCGAGTTGGCGAAGCGGGCACCCTGTCTCGCAAAGCGAGACGCCCCCCTGCAGGGCAGGGGTGAGGGGGTAGGGAAGAAATCAGGAGAGCCGCCGCACTTAGCCGGTGCTTGAATCAGTCGGGCTTTGCCCGACGCCCACCAATACCTTGCGCAGCGACCGACGTCCCGGCTCGGCGCTCCGGCTTAACGCTTGGCCAGCGCGTTCCGTTCGCGCTCGATCTGGGCGATGAAACGCTGTAGTTGGTTCTGCAGGCTGGATTTCGGCGACACGAACATGCAGCCCATCCGGTGCGACAGCATGCCGCCCCGCTGTTCCAGCGTCACCAGGTTGCACACTGTCAGCGAGATCGAGTGGAGGCCGAAATCACGCAGGTCCAGTCGGCAGTCCTCGTAGGTTTCCCCCACTGAGAACAGGCGGGCTTCCGGCACCGTCAGGCCGACACCGCCCAGGCTGATGTCGTGCACCACCAGCTTCTGTGCGCCGGCCGGATGGTTGGACATGTGGCACAGGTAGGGCGTGGTGATCGGCAGTTCCACCCGGAAGAATTCCCGCCGCTGCAACTTCACCATCGACGGCGGCACGGCCACCGCGAAAGCCGGCCGGCCGTTGAATTCGATCTGCTTGACCATGCCGGTGACGAACTGAATGCGCACGCCACCCGGCGCGGTCACCATCACGTTGCGGTCGCTAGCGAGCAGCCGGCGGTTGGTGTCGTCGTTGCTACCCCAATCCAGCACCAGTTGACCCTTGTCCATGTCCAGGTCGAGCAGGGTGGTCAGGGTGAAATCCTTGCCCTGGTTGAAGTAGATGGTGACGTTCTGGGCGCTCTTGATCAACGTGCGCAATACATAGCCGATCTCGACCGGCGAGCTCAGCGTATAGCGTGACAGGTCGTCGCTGGCGGACAACGGTACGGGCGTGGCGGGCGAAGTGGTCATGTCGGGCTGGAGTCCCGGTCTTGTAATTGAGGTCCCCGTCCTGTCCGTGGGACAGGGCGGCCGCTTGGGGGCGATTATGTCATGAAGCCGTCGTCGGTGGCGGATTGGGGACGGGAGGACAGCTGAGGGGCATGATCGGGACGATGAGTCCGCTTGCGGCGATGCACGATAGGTATCGCGAAACAGATGCGGTATGATGCGGCGACCCCCAAAGCAAGCGCTACGTAGATAATATGCCATGGCCAAAAGCAAATCGCACGAAGAAGTAAACCGCCGTGCCGACCTGGTGCGCGCCGCTGCCCAATTGTTCCGCGAAAAGGGCTTCGAGCGTACCACGGTGCGCGATATCGCCAACGCGGTGGGCATGCAGTCCGGCAGCATCTTCTATTACTTCAAGAGCAAGGAAGAAATCCTGCTGGTGGTGATGGAAGAAGGCCTGTTGCTGGCGCTACAGGACCAGGAGGTGGCGCTGGCCGGCAAGACCGATGCGAGCGACCGGCTGCGGGCGCTGATGCGGGCCCACCTGAAGACCCTGCTGGAACGCGGCTCGGACTTCATCCCGGTGCTGCTGTACGAATGGAAGTCGCTGTCGACCGATTCGCAGTCGCGCATCGTCAACCTGCGCGACCGCTACGAGCAGGCCTGGAACGAAACCCTGGAAACGCTGAAGGACCAAGGGCGCATCCCCACCTCGGTGAAGATCACCCGCCTGTTCGTGTTCGGCGCCCTGAACTGGAGCGCGCAATGGTTCGACCCCAACCTGCGCCTGGACATCGACGGCATCGCCGACCGCGCCATGGAATTGTTCGTGCGGGAAAAATGAGCACGTCGACTGGTTAGGACAACACAAGCCACCCACGGGTGGCTTTTTTTGTGCCCGAAAGCGGAGCTCGCGGCGGAGAATCAATTGAAGGTGGGTTGAGCCGGAGGCGAAGCCCAACATGACGACGTGGAGACATTGCTCTGTTGGGCTTCGCCTTCGGCTCAACCCAACCTACGGGACCGCCCGTTGCTCGCGATCAAGCGTAGCGAGGGCGACGTTCTTAACGGGCGGTGGATTGGGGTCAGCGGACAAACCAGCAAAGCGCGCTTTGCGCTCGCCGATTCGTAGGTGCGCCACCTCGTCATCTGTCCGGCACCACGGATCGAGCGAAGCGAGGCTCTCCCGCCGGCGGGCGGGAGGGGGGAGGGTGAGGGATTCTTCAGGGCACTGCGGATGGGTTGCCACTCGTCAAACCAGCAAAGCTTGCTTTGCGCCCGAACGTCCGCGTAACCCCCCACCGTCGCCGCAGTGCGAGTGAATGTCGCAATCGGTCGCGGCGGACGGATTCGGTGCCGGTAACGTAGCAACCGCAGCAACGATGTTCGGACGGGTGCGGTGAACGGTTCCGGTCGTTCGGGGGCGTGCCCGGTGTGTTGGAAGATCCAACTTGGCCACAGACAGGGAGCATCCAAGAATGAACCTGCGAATCGGCTGTACCGTATTGTCCCTGGCTTCCCTGCTCGCGCTGCCGGCGTGGGCGAAGGAGCCGGAAAGCTGTCACAACGTGCGCTTCGCCGAGATCGGCTGGAGCGACATCGCCGCCACCACCGGCATCGCCTCGGTGGTGTTCTCGGGCCTCGGCTACAAGCCGACCAGTTCCATGGCGTCCGAGCCGATCACCTTTGCCGGGTTGAAGAACAAGCAGCTCGACATCTACCTGGGTTACTGGGTGCCGTCGCAGACGGCGGCACTGACGCCCTTCATCAAGGCCGGTACCGTGAAGGTGCTGCCCACGCCCAACCTGGATGGCGCCAAGTACACGCTGGCGGTACCGGATTACGTGGCGGCAGCGGGGGTGAAGAGCTTTGCTGACCTGGCCAAGAATCGCGACAAGTTCGACGGCAAGATCTACGGCATCGAGCCTGGCAGCCAGGGCAACGGCATGATCAAGAAGATGATCGACACCAACGACTTCGGCCTAAAGGATTTCAAGCTGGTCGAGTCGAGCGAGGCCGGCATGCTGGTGGAAGCCCAGCGCGCGGTGAAGCAGAAGAAGTGGGTAGTGTTCCTCGGCTGGGAACCGCACCCGATGAACTTCATGATGAAGCTCACCTATCTGGCGGGCGGTGACAAGTATTTTGGCGCCGACTACGGCGGCTCCAAGGTCTATACCGCGGTGGCGACCAACTACCTGAACCGTTGCCCGAACGCCGGCAAGCTGGTGTCGCAGCTCAAGTTCACCATCGACATGGAAAGCCACGTGATGGAGCCGATCATGCGCAAGGTCGAGCCGACCGAAGCCGCCAAGGATTGGCTCAAGCGCAACCCGCAGGTGCTGGAGACCTGGTTGCAGGGCGTGAAGACCTTCGACGGCAAGCCGGGCCTGCCGGCGGTCAAGGCCTACCTGGGCGTGTGAGGCCAGCATGAATCAGCGTGTCACCACCCCGCTGGAGGGCTGCGGGGCCCGCGAATGGGACGTCTCCGTGGCGATTCCCGCGCCGCTGGCGCTGTACAGCACGCCAGTGCAGCCGGAATGGGTCGACTACAACGGCCATATGAGCGAGTCCTGCTACCTGCTGGTGTTCGGCAACAATTCAGACGCGTTCTTCCGCTACTTCGGCATCGATGAGGCCTACCGCGACGGCGGCCACTCGCTGTACACGGTGGAAACCCATCTGCACAACCTGCGCGAGGTGGCCGAGGGCGAGCCGCTGCGGCTGACGCTGCAGCTGCTCGACCTGGACGACAAGCGGCTGCACCTGTTCCACGCCATGTACCACGGCGAAAGTGGGGCGCTGCTGGCCACGGCCGAACAGATGCTGGTGCACGTGGACATGCGGGCCGGGCGTTCGGCGCCGCTGCCGCCGGTGTTGTTCGACCGGCTGCGGGCGATCCGCCATGCGCATGCCGTGTTGCCGGTGCCCGAGCAGGCTGGGCACCGCATTGGCATCCGTCGTCGGCCCGATGCGGCCACGGCCGGCTGAGCGCACGACCTTTCCCTGTTTTCGCAGTGCGCCCCCGCCGGTCTGGTGGGGCGCGGCTCCACCCTCTTGCAGGCGATTGCGATGAATTTCGAATTGAGCTCCGAGCAGCAACTGATCGTCGACACCGTGCGCAGCTTCGTCGAGAACGAACTCTATCCACACGAGGCCGAGGTCGAACGGCTGGACGATATCCCGCCCGCGCTGGTGGACGAGATCCAGGCCAAGGCCATCGACGCCGGTCTGTACGCTGCCAATATGCCGGAAGCGCTGGGCGGTGGCGGGCTGGACAACTTCTGCATGACGCTGATGGAACGCGAACTAGGCCGGGCGTCCTTCGCCTTGCAGATGCTGGTGGCGCGGCCGTCGAACATCCTGCAGGCCTGCCAGGGCGACCAGATCGAGACCTACCTGCTGCCGGCGGTCCGCGGCGAGCGGCACGACTGCCTGGCGATGACCGAGCCGAATGCCGGCTCGGACGTGCGCGGCATGCAGACCCGCGCGGTGCGGCAGGGTGATGAGTATGTGATCAATGGCACCAAGCACTTCATCAGCCATGCGGACCTGGCGGATTTCATCATCCTGTTCGCCGCCACCGGCATCGAGGACACCAAGCACGGGCCGAAGAAGCAGATCAGCGCCTTCCTGGTCGACAAGGACACGCCGGGGCTGACGGTGCGGCGCGGGCCGGGATGCGTGTCGCACCGTGGCTACCACCAATGCGAGCTGTTCTTTACCGACTGCCGTATCCCCGCCCGCAACCTGCTGGGCGAGGAGGGCAAGGGCTTCGATCTGATGGGCGAATGGCTGGGCGCCGCGCGGCTGACGGTGGCCGCGACCAGCGTCGGCCGGGCGCGCCGGGTGGTCGACATGACCATCGATTGGGCCGCCACCCGCAAGCAGTTCGGCCAGCCGATCGGGCGTTTCCAGGGCACCGGCTTCAAGCTGGCCGACATGGTCACCGATCTGGAAGCCGCCGAGCTGCTGACCCTGCAGGCCGCCTGGAAGCTGGACCAAGGCCGCATGACCGACCAGGATGCGGCGATCGCCAAGCTGTTCGCCTCCGAGGCACTGGGGCGCATCACCGACCACGCGGTGCAGATTTTCGGCGGCATGGGGCTCATGAGCGAGCTGCCGATCGAGCGTTTCTGGCGTGATGCACGGGTGGAGCGCATCTGGGACGGCACCAGCGAGATCCAGCGGCACATCATTTCGCGCGGGCTGCTGCGGCCGTTCGGGGCATAGCGGGGATGGATTCGACGCCTCTTGTGGGAGCGACTTCAGTCGCGAAGGACGCTGATCGGTTCACCGATCTTCGCGACTGAA
>CBIHQA010000116.1:0-9122 GCA_966211475.1 uncultured Neisseriales bacterium | reverse complement strand
TTGGCCATCAGCTTCGGCAACTTGTCCTTGATCAACGCCAGCTCGGCGTCCGGCACCTCGAGCACCAGTTCGTCATGTACCTGCAACACCAGTCGGGATTGCACACCCGATTCGCGCAGCCAGGCGTCGACGGCGATCATCGCCCGCTTGATCAGGTCCGCCGCGGTGCCCTGCATCGGCGCGTTGATGGCGGCCCGGGCAGCCACAGCCGGCGGCCGAACACGGTTTCCACATAGCCCTGGTTGCGTGCCTCTTCGCGGGTTCGGTCCATGTAGGCCTTCACCCCCGGATAGCGGGCGAAGTAGCGCTCGACGAAGTTCTGCGCGGTGGCCCGGTCCAGCTCCAGCTGGGAAGCGAGGCCGAAGGCCGACATGCCGTAGATCAGGCCGAAGTTGATCACCTTGGCGTAGCGACGTTGCTCGGCGCTGACTTCCAGCGGCGTGACGCCGAACACTTCGCTGGCGGTGGCGCGGTGGATGTCCTCTCCGTTGGCGAAGGCGCGCAGCAGGCCGGCGTCGCCGGACAGGTGGGCCATGATGCGCAGTTCGATCTGCGAGTAGTCGGCGCTGACCATGTGCCAGCCGGGCGGTGCGATGAAGGCTTCGCGGATGCGGCGGCCTTCCTGGCTGCGCGCCGGGATGTTCTGCAGGTTGGGGTCGATGGACGACAAGCGCCCGGTCACCGCCACGGCTTGCTGGAAGGTGGTGTGCACCCGACCGGTCTGCGGGTTGAGCATGGTCGGCAGCTTGTCGGTGTAGGTCGACTTGAGCTTGGCCAGCGTGCGGTTTTCCAGCAGCAGCTTGGGCAGCGGGTGGTCCAGCGCCAGCTTCTGCAGCACTTCCTCATCGGTGGAATAGCCGCCGGAGGGGGTCTTCTTCACGTCCTTGGTCGGGATGCCGAGCTTGTCGAACAGAATCTCCTGCAACTGCTTGGGCGAGTTCAGGTTGAAGGGCTGACCGGCCAGCTCGTAGGCCTGCTGTTCCAGCTCGATCAGGCGCTGGCCGAGCTCGCCGCTCTGCTTCGCCAGCAGCGCGGCATCCAGCAACACGCCGGTGCGCTCCATGCGGAACAGCACCTCGGCCACCGGTAGTTCGATCTCGCGGTAGACGCGGTCGAGCGACGGCGACGCCAGCAGCGATGGCGTGAAGGTCTTCGCCAGCCGCAGCGTGATGTCCGCATCCTCCGCCGCGTAGCGGGTGGCATCCTCGATGGCGACTTGGGAGAAGGAAATCTGCTTGGCACCCTTGCCGCAGATGTCCTCGTACTTGATGGTGGTCTCGCCGAGGTATTTCTCGGCCAGATCGTCCATATTGTGCCGCTCGTGGCTGACCAGCACGTAGGACTGCAGCATGGTGTCGTCGACGATGCCATTGAGCGTCAGGCCATGGTTGGCGAGTACGTGCTGGTCGTACTTCAGATTCTGGCCGAGCTTCTTCTTGCTGGCGTCTTCGAGCCACGGACGCAGCTTGGCGATGGCAACGTCAAAGGGAATCTGCGCCTGCGCGCCAGGGTAGTCGTGCATCAGCGGCAGGTAGGCCGCCTCGCCCGGCGTCACCGAGAAAGACATGCCGACAATGCGGGCCTGGAAGTGGTCCAGGCTGGTGGTTTCGGTATCGAAGGCGGTTACTTCCGCCGCATTGAGCTTGGCGATCCAGGCATCAAGCTGCACTTCGGTCAGAATCGCCTCGTACTGCCGTTCAACCATCGGCGCAGCCGGCGCCTCCTCGGCCCCCCCGACAACGTCAGTGGCCACAGGAGGGGCAGCCGATGCTGCATCACCCGCCACGGCGGCTTCCGCCTCGCGCAGCCAGGTCTTGAATTCACACTGCTTGAGCAGCGCGATCAGCGAATTGCGCTCCGGCGCTCGCATGGTCAGGTCACCCCAACTAAACGGCAGCACCACGTCGCGCTTGATGGTGACCAGTTCGCGGGCGGTCGGCAGCCATGGCAAGGTGTCGCGCAGGTTCTGCCCCACCACGCCACCGATGTCGCCGGCGCGGGCCATCACGGTGTCGAGGTCGCCGTATTCGCCGAGCCACTTCACCGCCGTCTTCGGGCCGCACTTGGGCACGCCGGGCACGTTGTCCACCGCATCGCCGATCAGCGACAGGTAGTCGATGATGCGTTCCGGCGGCACGCCGAACTTGTTGATGACGCCAGCGATGTCGAGCTTTTCCTGCGTCATGGTGTTGTCGAGCGTGATCTGCTCGTTCACCAGCTGCGCCATGTCCTTGTCGCCGGTGGAGATGATCACCCGCATGCCGTCGGCCGCGGCGCGGGTGGCCAGCGTGCCGATCACGTCATCGGCCTCTACGCCCGGCTCCTGGATCATCGGCCAGCCCAGCGCCTGGATCAGGTCGCACAACACCGGTACCTGCGGGCGCAGCTCCTCAGGCATCGGCGGGCGGTTGGCCTTGTACTCGGCGTAGATGTCGTCCCGGAAGGTCTTGCCTTTTGCGTCAAATACGCAAACGCTATAATCCGACTGATAGTCCTTCATCAGGCGGCGCAGCATGTTCACCACGCCGTAGATTGCGCCGGTGGGCAACCCGCTGCTGGTACGCAGGTCGGGCAGCGCGTGAAATGCGCGGTACAGATAAGAAGAGCCGTCCACCAGAACGAGCGTTTTCATTGGCGAAATCCTCTGCGCAGCATGTTGCTGCTGAAAGCCACCTGCAATGAGTCTCAAAGACAAGCTGCCCAAGGTCGTCGACCCCAAGGCACAGAACAAGCCCTACTCCGCCAAGGAAGCCTGGCGGATGATGGAAATCATGTCGGAGTTCGTCGACGGGATCGAGCAATTGACCAAGGTGCTGCCCGCCGTCAGTATCTTCGGCAGTGCCCGCACCCCCGAAGACCATGCGTATTATAAGCTGACCGAAGACATTGCCCGCCGGCTTTCGGATGCCGGCTTCGCGGTCATCTCCGGCGGCGGCCCCGGCATCATGGAGGCCGCCAACAAGGGCGCTTACTATGGCGAATCCCCCTCGGTCGGCCTCAACATCGTGCTGCCGCATGAGCAAGGCGGCAACCCGTACCAGGATGTGAGCCTGCGCTTCAAGTTCTTCTTTGCGCGCAAGGTGATGTTCGTCAAGCACGCAACCGCCTATATCGTGATGCCGGGCGGATTTGGCACCCTGGACGAGTTGTCCGAGGCGCTAACCCTGATCCAGACCGGCAAAGCGCGCAAGATTCCGGTGGTACTGGTCGGCAGCCAGTTCTGGGCCGGTTTGCTCGCCTGGTTCCAGAACACCCTGGTGCCGGAAAAGATGATCAACCCCGAAGACATGAACCTGGTCCATGTCACCGACGACCCGGCCGATGTGGTCGAGTTCGTGTTCAACCATTACGAGGCCCGCAGCCGTAGCCAGACGCTGGCGGAGCGCGCCTCAACCTTCTCCTTGTGAGCGCCTGCCCATGACTTCCCCGATGCGCCGAGCCCTGTTGTGGCTGTCGCTGAGCCCCTTGGCCGCCCTCGCTGCCAACGCGCCCGCCACCAAGATGCAACCGCTGCCGGACGAACCGCCGCCCCAGGTGCAGATCGATCCGGACATGGAACCCGAAGTCACCATCGTCAAGAAGGGCGACGTGACCGAAGAGCAGTACCGCATCCGCGGTAAGCTGTACATGATCAAGGTGACCCCCAAAAGCGGGCCGCCCTACTACCTGGTCGACGAGCGCGGCGCAGGTACCTTCATCCGTCGGGACGCGCTGGATCCGGGTCTCGTCGTGCCTCGCTGGGTCATCCTCCAGTGGTGAGTTGCTTTACACCCATCCGCTCTGACCCGCATGAGTGCGGGCGGTGCGTCGACTGACCCACTTTCGCGATTCCTCATGTCTGTCTTCACACCCGTTAGCGAGGCCGAGCTGTCGGCCTGGCTGCAACAGTACGACCTCGGCGAGTTGGTCGAGATGAAGGGCATCCTGGCCGGCATCGATAACACCAACTTCTTCGTCACCACCTCTGGCGGCGGCGCGGCGCATGGCCAGAAGCGCTTTGTGCTGACACTATTCGAGAACCTCAAGGCCGAGCAGCTTCCGTACAACCTGGAGCTGATGGCGCATTTGGCCGAGCATGACGTGCCGGCCCCCGCGCCGATCCCGGACCGCCAGGGTCGCCTGCTGGGCGAGCTGAACGGCAAGCCGGCCGCGCTGGTGGTACGCCTGCCCGGCGACTGGCATGAGCGGCCGACGGTGGCGATGTGCGGTGAGGTCGGCGAACTGCTGGCCCGCATGCACTTGGCCGGCCAGCAGTACCCGTCGCAACGCGCCAACACGCACGGCAATGCCTGGCGAATCCGCACCGCTATCGCGGTGAGCCGCTTCCTCACCGCCGAGGAACAGGGCCTGATGGAGACAGAAGTCGCCCTGCAGGCCACCTACGACGACGACGAGCTGCCGCGCGGTGCCGTGCATGCCGATCTGTTCCGTGACAACGTGCTGTTCGACGGCAGCAAGGTCGGCGGCGTGATCGACTTCTATTTCGCCTGCACCGATCTGCTGCTCTACGACGTGGCGATTACCGCCAACGACTGGTGCCTGGGCGACGACTACCGCCTGGACACGGACAAGCTTCACGCTTTCCTGTCTCGCTACGCCGCACTGCGTAGCTTCAGCGACGCGGAACGGGAAGCCTGGCCGACCATGCTGCGCCGCGCCGCACTGCGGTTCTGGCTGTCCCGGCTGTACGACTACTTCCTGCCGCGCCCGGCGGAACTGAACCAGCCCAAGGACCCGCGCCACTTCCACCGCATCCTGGCGCGGCACGTACGCAGCACACCGTCGCTGGACATCTGACCCCGCCATGGACGCCCGCGACGACCTCATCCAGTACCGCAGCTACCTGTACCGGTTCGCGCTATTGCAACTACGCGACCCGGACCTGGCCGAGGACGTGACCCAGGAAACGCTGCTCGCCGCCGTGGAGCAGCGCAGCGCCTTCGCGGGCAAGTCCAGCGTGAAGACCTGGCTGACCGGCATCCTGAAGTTCAAGATCCTGGACGTGCTGCGGGCACGCGCCAGGGAACCGCAAGTGGATGAGGAAACCCAGAACCTGGAAGGCCTGGGCGAACTGGAAGACCTGTTCGACGAGCGCGGCCACTGGGTGGCACCCGGCGTGTCGGCCTGGGCGCGGCCGGAAGAGGCCATGTCCAACCAGCAGTTCTGGCAACTGTTCGAGCTGTGCCTGACCCGTCTGCCCGCCAAAACCGCGCAGGCCTTCATGATGCGCGAGGTGATGGGGATGGAGATCACTGACATCTGTCAGGAATTGGCCGTCACCGCGACCAATTGTTCAGTGATGCTGTATCGCGCACGGATGGGCCTGCGCACCTGTCTGACCGAAAAGTGGTTCCAGGAATGAAGCTGCAGCTGAGTTGCCGCAAGGCTACCGAATTGATCTCGCTGTCCCAGGACCGCCCGCTGACGTTGGTGGAACGAGGGCGGCTGCGCCTTCACTTGGCGATCTGCATCCACTGCACGCGGTTTTCGCAACAGATGGGCGTGTTGCGGCGTGTTGCGCAGGAACTGCCGGAAAAGCTGCCGGATACTCCAGCCGAGTAACCGACCTGCACCACACTGCTATTTGTCAGGCCGGCACATCGCGGTCCAGACACAGCGCAAGCGACTCACGCCAGTCCGGCATCACAATCCCGAAAACATGACGCAGGCGGTCGGTCGACAGCCGCGAGTTGACAGGCCGTTTCGCCGGTGTGGGATACGCCTCGGTCGGAATCGGCTTGACCGGCGTGCTCAGCCCTTGCGCCGCCAGCAACGCTTCGGCAAAGCCGTACCACGACGTGCTACCCGCGTTGGTCAGGTGGTACGTGCCCCCCACTGCCTCCAGATCGGCAGGCGCCAGCCAGGACAGCACCTGCGCAGTCGCTTCAGCGATGCTGCGGGACCAGGTTGGTGCACCGAACTGGTCCGCCACCACCGATAGTTCCGGCTTTTCGCGCGCCAGCCGCGACATGGTCAGCAGGAAATTACGCCCCCGCGCACCGTATACCCAGCTCGTGCGGAAGATCAGATGGGGTACGCCACTGTGTCGGATCGCCTGCTCCCCGGCCAACTTGCTTTCGCCGTAGACCGACAGCGGCCCGGTGGGATCACTCTCTACATACGGCTCCGGTTTGCTGCCGTCGTAGACATAGTCGGTGGAAAAATGGATCAGGCCGGCCCCCACCTCGAGTGCCGCCTCGGCAAATGCCGCCGGCGCATCGCGGTTCAGGCGGAACACCTGCTCCCGCTCGCCTTCCGCCTTGTCCACCGCCGTATAGGCGGCCGGATTCACGATCCAGCGCGGCGACATCTCCCGCACCAGGCGAACCATTGCGCCCGCATCCGCCAAATCCAACTGCTCCCGCGTCGGCGCCACCACTTCGCCCAACGTGGCAAGGCTGCGGCGCAATTCCCAGCCGACCTGGCCGGTCGCGCCCGTCAACAGGATGCGGGGTCGGTTCACAGCGATTTCCTTGTTCCGTACAGCGATCGGCGTTGCGCCGTCCGTGCCGGATCAGTCGAACAGTTCAGCCTCGGAGAGCGGCTTGGCGGCTTCGTCCTTGGCAGACAGTTGGGGCACCAGCCCATCAAGGGGCCAGTCGATGGCGAGTTCCGGATCGTCCCAGCGTACCGCCCGATCATGCGACGGCGCGTAGTACTCGGTGGTCTTGTAGAGAAAGTCCGCACTGTCCGACAACGTGACGAAGCCATGGCCGAATCCGGGTGGCACCCAGAGTTGGCGCTGGTTTTCCTCCGACAGCTCCACCCCGACCCAGCGGCCGAAGGTGGGCGAATGCCGGCGTAGGTCCACCGCCACATCCCAAACACGGCCCTGTACTACGCGCACTAGCTTCCCCTGCGAGAACGGCGGCAGCTGGTAGTGGATGCCTCGCAGCACCCCACGCGCCGAACGGGAGTGATTATCCTGCACGAAGGAAACATCCAGCCCCACCGTTTCGCGAAAGGCGCGGGCGTTGTAGCTCTCGAAGAAGAAGCCACGCGCATCGCCAAACACCTTCGGCTCGATGATCAGCACCTCCGGCAGCGCAGTCGGGACTACCTTCATGCCGACTGCTCCACCAGATCGATCAGGTAGCGGCCGTAGCCGGTCTTCATCAACGGCTGCGCCAGACGGCGCACCTGTGCATCATCGATGTAGCCCATCCGCCAGGCGATTTCCTCGGGGCAGGCCACCTTGAGACCCTGGCGCTTCTCGATGGTGGCAATGAACTGCGCGGCATCGAGCATCGATTCATGGGTGCCAGTATCCAGCCAGGCGTGGCCCCGGCCCATGGTCGAGACTTCGAGTTGACCGCGCTCGAGATAGATCCCGTTCACATCCGTAATCTCTAGCTCTCCACGGGCGGAAGGCTTGATCGATCGCGCGATCTCGATCACCTGGTTGTCGTAAAAATACAGGCCAGTCACGGCATACCGGGATTTCGGTTGCGCCGGTTTTTCCTCGATCGACACCGCCTGACCGTTTGCATCAAACTCCACCACACCATAACGTTCCGGATCGCTGACTTGGTAGGCGAACACCGTGGCGCCCACGGTCTTCTGCGCCGCCCGCTGCAGCTCATTGGCCAGCTCGTGACCATAGAAGATGTTGTCGCCCAACACCAGGGCGCAGGGCTCGTCGCCGATGAAGTCGGCCCCGAGGACGAACGCTTGCGCCAGGCCGTCCGGGGAGGGCTGCACGCAATAGGACAGGTCCACCCCCCATTGTCGGCCGTTGCCCAGTAAGGCTTCGAAACGCGGGGTGTCCTGCGGTGTGGAAATCACCAGGATGTCGCGGATACCGGCCAGCATCAGCGTGCTGAGCGGGTAGTAGATCATCGGCTTGTCGTAAACCGGCAGCAGCTGCTTGGAAACGGCGAGCGTGGCCGGATACAGCCGAGTACCAGAACCACCGGCCAGGATGATGCCTTTCATTCCGCAGCTTCTCCGTAATGGGTGGCCAACCAGTCGCGATAGGCGCCGGTGGTCACGTCGGCAATCCAGCCCTCATTGGACAGATACCACTCGACCGTCTTGCGCAGGCCGGAAGCAAAATTCTCGCGCGGCGCCCAGCCCAGCTCCGTCTGCAGCTTGGTGGCGTCGATGGCGTAGCGGCGATCGTGGCCAGGGCGATCGGTCACGAAACTGATCTGGTCACGATAGGATTGGCCATCGGCACGTGGGGACAATTCATCCAACAGGTCGCACAACACGTGGACCACCGTCAGGTTCGCCTGCTCGTTGCCGCCGCCGACACAATAGGTTTCGCCCAGGCGACCAGCCTCCAGCACGCGCGCCACGGCCCGGCAGTGATCCTCCACATACAGCCAGTCGCGCACATTCAGACCATCCCCGTACACCGGCAGCGGCTTACCCGTCAGCGCATTGAGGATCATCAGCGGGATCAGTTTTTCGGGGAACTGGTACGGACCATAGTTGTTGGAGCAGTTAGTGGTCAGGACCGGCAAACCGTAGGTGTGATGCCAGGCGCGCACCAGCATGTCGCTGGCGGCCTTGGAGGCCGAATAGGGGCTATTGGGAGCGTAAGCCGTCGTCTCGGTGAAAGCGGGTTCCGACGGAGACAGTGAACCGTACACCTCGTCAGTCGAGACGTGCAGGAAACGGAAGGCGTCGCGTTCCACGCCAGGCAGGCTTGCCCAGTATTCGCGAGCGGCTTCCAGCAACTCGAAAGTACCGCTTACATTGGTCTGCAGAAAGGCCCGCGGACCGAGAATGGAGCGGTCGACATGGCTTTCCGCCGCAAAATGGACGATGGCCGCCGGACGATACTCCGCCAATAGCCGTGTCACCAGTTCGGCATCCCCGATGTCACCATGCACAAAGGTGTGCCTCGGATCGTGGCGAACCGCTTCCAGGTTGGCGAGATTGCCGCTGTAGGTCAGCGCATCGAGGGTGACGATCGGCCGCCCCCATTCGAGGATGGCCAGTTGTACGAAGTTGGCGCCGATGAAACCGGCGCCGCCGGTCACCAGCCAGGGTTGGCGCGCCTGTTTCACCATTCGCTTACGCCGACCGTTGCAGAGAGAGTTCGGCCAGAGCCGTCAGCTGGTCACGCGTCTCGCTGTCCGGCAGTCCGTCCAGTGCCCGGCGAGCCGCGACGA
>CBIHQA010000115.1:0-9221 GCA_966211475.1 uncultured Neisseriales bacterium | reverse complement strand
TCCTCGCTGAAGTTCTTGGGAATCGGCACCGGGAAGGTGATCACCAGCCGCGGGTCGCCCGCTTCGGCGGCACGCGCCGACAACGCGTCGAAGATGGTTTCCGGCGTGTCCCGTACCACCCGCCGGCCGCAGCAGCGGCAGTAGAGCTGGGCGCCGCGGGCGAACATCAGCTTCAGGTGGTCGTTCAGCTCCGTCATGGTGCCGACGGTGGAGCGCGAGGTGCGCACCGGGTTGGTCTGGTCGATGGCGATGGCAGGCGGAATGCCCTCGATGCGGTCGACCTGCGGCCGGTCCATGCGGTCGAGGAACTGCCGCGCGTAGGGCGAGAAGGTTTCCACGTAGCGCCGCTGGCCTTCCGCATACAGTGTGTCGAACACCAGCGAGGACTTGCCGGAGCCGGATACGCCGGTCACCACCACCAGCTCGTTCAGCGGGATATCCAGGCTGAGGTTCTTCAGGTTGTTCTGGCGGGCGCCGTGGATGGCGATATGGGTATGCGGTCGGGCGGGCATGGGTTTACCGGGCTAGGGAACCGACGAAGCGTTGCTCCGACACGGCGATGCAGCCGATGTCGGACTGAACCTATAAGGATGGGGGCAGGTGCGGGCGATTACCAGCACCAGTCTGGCCAATGATTGCCATTGAAAACGGCAACCATGCTCTGGCGGGGAAGGCCCCTCACCCGCCGTTTCACGTGAAACGGCCACCGGACAGGATAACGCGTTTGCCCCGCCCCTGCCGTCTGTCCGCTCGGCCCTGCAAGGCGGGCGGCTGGGCTTGCTTCCCGTCGACTGCGGCACATGATGAAAGTCTGGGGTCGATGGATCGGGGAGGTGCGATGCGTGCACCATACCGGGCGTGCAGAAATTGGGGGATGGCCGGTTTGCTGGCGCTGGTCGGCGTCGGCGCGGCCTGGGCGGAATGCTCGTCGCCCAGTGTGATCTGCCAGGCGTCGCCTACCCTGCCCAGCAGGTCCTCCACGGAGGCACCGCCCGCTGCGCGTGTCGCCGACACAACGACCACCGGCTGGCGCCTGACCACCGAACCGGAGACGCCACCGTCCCCCTTCAACCGGGACCTTCGCCAGTCGCTGCGGCCCGCCCTGCAGATCGACAAAAACACCCGCCTGTCGATGCGCCTGAAGAAAAGTGGCGCGGAGCTGCGGGTACGCATCACTTTCTGACCCAGCCTCGCTTCCCTTGCAAAGGCTCGGCTCACGCTTCGGCTTGCCGACTTTGCGTCAGCAGCGCAATCACGTCTTCATCGGTGGTTTGTTCGAAATCGGCATAGTGCATGCCGACCGCGCGGAAATACGCCGGCGTCGCCAGGCAGACGATGCGGGTCGCCAGGTCTTCCAGCAGGAGTAGCACCTCCGCCGGCGCCACCGGCACCGCCACGATCACCGCCTTGGCCTTGCTGTGGGACAACGCCCGGAGCGCCGCTCGCATGGTACCGCCCGTGGCGATGCCGTCGTCCACAACGATCACCGTGCGGCCCTCTACCTGGGCCGGCTGTTCCGCGCCATAGCGTTGGCGACGACGGCGGATTTCCTCCAGCTGCCGGTCCCGCTCGGCCGCCACGTAATCCTCCGGCACCTCCACCGGCAGCGCGGTCTGGTTGAGGACGACTTCCGGCTCCGGCAAGTCCACCACCGCGCCGATGCCGAACTCCGGCAAGCCCGGCAGACCGATCTTGCGCACCATCATCACGTCGAGCGGCGCCTTCAGCGCGCGGGCCACCTCGTACGCCACCGGCACCCCACCGCGCGGCAGGGCCAGCACCAGCGGGTGGGCGTCCTGGTATTCCTTGAGCGCGTCGGCCAATTGCCGGCCGGCGTCGCGACGGTCCTGGTAAAGGGCTTGTTTCATGGTCTTATCCCCGACGGATGGGCCTTTGGTTTGGTCCCCATGGCCCGCCCCCGGTTCCGGTGGGAACCGGTGTCCAGCGGCGCCCTCCCACCTGTCTCTTTGGCGATTCAGAAGGAGTGCCATCATGGCCGCCCATGCCGGCGAGAAAGCGGAAAAGACCGGTGACTTCCGCTGCGAGAAATGTCACCAGCGCGTGCACGTGAAAGCAGGCGAGCACATTCCCAAATGCCCGCACTGCGGCAACGATACCTACGGCAGCCGGGAGAACGAACCGGGCAACAAGTCCTAACCGTCCGCCAGCTTGCGCAGCAGCGCGGCGGTGGCCTCGTCGGCGGGGAAGAACGACTCCACTGCTAGCTCCGACAGCGTCACATCCACCGGGGTGCCGAATACCGTGGTGGTGCTGATGAACGACAGCAGCCCGTGATCCGTCCACAGCTGGATCGGCACCACCACCTCCGCGACCTCCTGATCGACGGTCGACGCCGTCGTCAGCCCCGGTGGCGGCGGTAGTGCGCTCAGCTCCTGCATCAACGCCACCAGCACCGGGTCTGCACTGGCGTCGATCTGCTGCCTCAGCCGCAGCAGCAGGTGGGCTCGCCAGGCCGCATAGTTGGCGATGCGCGGCGCGAGGCCTTCAGGATGCAGGCTCAGCCGCATCACGTTGACCGGCGCCTGCAGCATGGCCGGATCGATGCCGACCAGCAGCCCCGCCACCGCCCGATTGGCGGCCACCATGTGCCAATGACGGTCCACCGCCAACGCGGGATAGGGTTCATGGCCGGTCAACACCATGTCCACCGCCTTGCGTGCGGCGGTCAGCGCCGGATCGTCCAGCGTGCGTTCGCGGTAGACCGGCGCGTAGCCCGCTGCCACCAGCAGCAGATTGCGCTCGCGCAGCGGCACCTCCAGCCGTTCCGCCAGGTGCATCACCATCTCCCGGCTGGGTTGCGAGCGGCCGGACTCCACGAAACTCAGATGGCGCGTCGAAATCTCCGCCTCGCAGGCGAGGTCGAGCTGGCTCATGCGGCGGCGCTGACGCCATTCGCGCAACATCGTGCCGATCTTGGCCGGGCCGCTGGCGCGGGTCGAAGGGGAGGCGGTCGGTGTGTTCATGGAGGCATCATAACGAAGCACAGGTCAGCGATCCCATTACCTCGGACGTAATCGACCCGCACCTTGGTACAGCGTGACCATGGGTCCCAGCAACACCCTCGACCCGTTACCAAGGAGCCTGACATGGACACGCTGATCCCCCTGATCGATCGCTACATCAACGCCTGGAACGAAACCGCCGCGCCCCGTCGCCGCGAACTGATCGCCCGGACCTGGGCGGCCGACGCCCGCTATGTAGACCCGCTGTTGCAAAGCGAAGGCCACGACGGCATCGACGCGATGATCGCTGGCCTGCATGAGCACTTCCCCGGCCACCGCTTCCGCCGCGTAGGCGACATTGATGTGCACCACCAGCACGCCCGCTTCCGCTGGGCGCTGGCACCGGAAGTCGGCCCCGCCATCGTCGAAGGCACCGACTTCGCCGTGATCGACGCCGACCAGCGGCTGGCCTCGGTGACCGGCTTCTTCGACGTCGTCGCCGTGCCGGCCTGACGCCCTCTTACCGACTCAAGGAGATGATCATGAACGCCTCCCACCCGACCTTCCTGCGCCGCGTCCTGCTGGCCGATGCCACGACCTGCGCACTCATGAGCCTGTTGTTGCTGTCGGCCGGCAACCCGCTGGTCGACCTGCTGGGCCTGCCAGCTAGCTTGCTGGACGGCGTCGGTGCCATCCTGCTGCCCTTTGCCGCCCTGGTCGCCTACCTGGCGACGCGATCAACCATCCCACGCGCCGGGGTATGGATCGTGATCCTCTCCAACGCACTGTGGGCGGTGGACAGCTTCCTGCTGCTGTGGAGCGGCTGGGTCGAGCCCACCAATCTGGGACGCGCCTTCGTGATCGTGCAAGCGCTGGCAACGGTCACCCTTGCTGAGCTGGAATACGTCGGTTTGCGCAAGGCCGCCACCGTCAGCTGATGCCGCCTCCGGCCGTGCCTGCGTGACTGTTCGGTGTTACGGGGATTGGTCCGGCCGGCAGATGCCGGTGTGCGGAAAAGATGCCGCATGCCTTCACCCCCGCGAGGGAGAGAAAACGGTCCGCGAAGGCATGCGGCGGGGAGAACGCCCGTTGGCGGAGCCGCCGCCGGGCGGTACGACGTGGTCTTTAAATACGGCCGGGGCACGTGCGCCAGCCGGCCGCGATGAAACGCTTACTGGATGTCCTTCGGCTCCACCACGATCCAGTTCTTGTCGGCGGTCACCACCTGGCCGAGCGATTTCTGCTGGCCGGCCGCCTTCACCTGCCAATCCTGAATCTGCTTCAGGTACTTGGCTTTGCGGTTCACCCAGATGCGCATGCCGCCCTTCTCGACGTCGGTGCCATTGAACAGCATGTAGCCGTCGGAGATCGGGGTATCGCCGGCCACCAAGATCGGCTTCTTCCACTGGTCGATCCAGCCGAGGATGGTGCCCAGCTTGCCCTCGTACCAGGTCATCGGGTTCATCAGGTAGGGCGTCACTTCCAGGTCCATGTTCTTGGCCGGGTCATACTTGCCCTTCTTGATCTGCAGGCGGGACGTGGTCAGCGCACCGGTGGCCTTGTCCTTCAGCAGCATGTTCACGCCGATGATGTTTTCCGGCTTCACGTTGTAGCCGTACTTCGGGTCGGCCAGCACCATGCGCGCCAGTTCCTCGCTGGCGGCGGAGATGATGTACACCTCGATGCCGTTCTCGCGCATCAGGTTCATCAGCTCCTGCTGACCGCTGTACATCTTGGGCGGGTTGACCGTGCCATCGACCACCTTGTCGCCGTCGTAGTACTTGATCGGCACCGGTTGGCCGGACGCCAGCATCTCGTCCACGTAGCCCTTGAGCTGCTTCAGCGTGAAGCCGGAGAACACCTGTGCCACCCAGGGGTAACAGACCAGGTCATCCACCTCGCACATCCGGTAGTAGTAGCTGTTGAGGCTTTCCTTGAACTCCGGCGTGTCCTTGAACGGGATCAGCTTCAGCGACGGATCCAGCTTCTCGCGCGTCAGCACGCCCTTCATTTCCAGGTAGGGCAGCAGCGATTCTTCCAGGTCGTAGCGGTAGCTGGTGTTGTCCATGTCGAACACCGCGTACGCGCCCTTGTTGGCATTGGCCTTGACCAGCGCATTGAGCTTGGCGGCGGCTTCTGCCGGCCAGTGCGTCAGTTCGGTCGCCGATGCGCCCAGCGCCACACCCGCCAGCAGTGCGCCGGCAACCAGTTTTTTGATGAGTTGCATGGTGTTCTTCCTCCTCGTGTATCGGCGCGGCTGCCTCCCCAGGCAACCGCGCCGCCCCTGCCCGCTTCCCCTCTCTCGTAGGGATCGTGATCGGCCCGTGAAGGAGTCCCTTCCGCAACCGACGACCTGATGCTAGAACTAAACACACACAAATGCAACATTGCCACAAAATTACACAATGCAAGCAGATCGGCGGTCGCTCCGGCCAGGCTTGACAGGCCCACCCGGCCAAGCACAATGCAAGACGAGCCCGGCATCCGGCCGGGTCGAGAGGAAGCCCCCATGTGGCAGGAAGAGCGCTACCAGCGGATCCGGGCCCTGCTGTCCACCCTGCAGCGGGTGACTACCGACCGCATCGTGGCCGAGCTGGGCGTATCGCGGGAAACCGTGCGGCGCGACCTGGTCGCGATGGAAGAACTGGGGGAGCTGAAACGGGTGCACGGCGGCGCCATCCACGTAGAGGATGAAGCGCCGATCGCCGAGCGCGCCCACAGCCGGGTGAAATTCAAGCAGGACATCGTCCGCGCCACCGCCAGCCGGTTGAGCCGCGGACAGACCCTATTCATCGACGCCGGCACCACCACCAACCTGCTGGCCGAAGAACTCGCCAAGCTCGGCGGGCTGACGGTGGTGACCAACTCCTTCGACGTCGCACTGAAAATGCGCGGCCCCGCCTCCGGCAGCGATAACCAGGTGATCGTGCTCGGCGGCACACTGGGCGACCGCGCGCCAGCCACCGTCGGCGGCACCACGGTGGCCGAGATCTACCGCCACCATGCCGACATCGCGCTGCTATCGCCAACCGGCATCGACGCCAAACAAGGCGCCAGCAACTACGACCAACCAGAAGCCGAAGTCGCCCGCGCCATGGCCGCCAACGCCGAACAGGTATTCATCCTGGCCGACTACAGCAAGATCGGCCACCGCAGCCGGGTCGCGTATTGCCCGGTGGAACGGGTGGATTTGCTGATCACCAATCGACGGGCAGAAGGCGAGCCGGGGTTTGAGGAATTGGATGCGGTGTTGCGGGAGGTGGTGTTGGCGTGAGGATCGCCATGTAGGGCGCAATCCCACAAGGGGCTTGCTTCGCGGCATAAGCTAGCGCATTGCGCAGTATTGAAGGCGGCAAACCCCGCAGAGGTCGATTCACCGAGAATGCGGCGCAATGCGCTTACGCTTATTGCGCCCTACGAATGGAGGTGAGGAGATTACGATCACTGGCGGTCGCATACCGCCCAGGGGTCCCCGTCGAGGAGCCGGGTTTTGCCCGTTTGACGGCGGGGTTTCGGCGAGGACTGTCTGAGTCCAACGGGGCGAGTTCCGCAGCCGCCGACGGCAAACGGGCAAAACACGGGTAGCCCGAAGGGCCGACGACTCGGGGTCGCCTTTCTTTGCTTACTTTCTTTGGCGAAGCAAAGAAAGTGAGTCGGCCGCCGGACGAACTCCGGCTCAAAAGGCTTTTAGCCGCGCGACAGCGCTAAAAACCTAGAAAGCCCCTCACTCCGCCGACGGCGTGCCGCCCTGCACCCGAATCCGCTCCCCAACCTGCCAATCCGCCGCATCCTCGACATGGACCATTCCTTCCCGTCCATCGTCATAGCGGACCGTCACGTCGTAGCCCAACGAATCCGTGTTCGCCTCCTCATCCGGTCCGATATTCGCCGGCTGCACCGGCGTAATACCGGTGATCCGTCCGCAACCACGACAAGCATTGCTGGCATCGTCGGCCGGCGGCGCGGCATTCACCCCGCCGCCACCATCAGCCAGCACCGGCTGCGCCTGCGGCAACGGCTTCTCACTGATTCGATACACCGGCGCGCCCGACGGCTGCTTGATCTCCGGCACCGCCACCGGCAACACCGCTACCCGATTGGTCGACGCATCGACCAGCGCGATCGGCTGCCCCTCGATCGCCGGCCGCAATGCCTCCAGCACCGGCCCATCCGGAACCACCGAGACCGGCGGACGATGACGGAACACCACGCTACCCAGCACGCTGACGATCACGATGCCCAACAGGGCCAGCAAGGAAACAGACACGAACGTCGGCAGCGGATGGCGCACGGAATGTGCATGGATGGTATCCATGGGATATACCCCCTATGGCGTGCCGCACCTGCCTGCGCGGCAATAGGGTCAGTATCCCGCCCCTTGCGTGAACCGCGGGTGAACGGTTCCCGCCCCAGCCCGCGTATCGGCAGCTGCTACCCGCGCATCCAGCCACTCCAGGCGGTCACCACTGCCACGCCCAGCAGCAGCGCGCCCACCAGCCGCGCCAGCAGCACATTCGCCTGCGGATTGGCGGCCAGCCAACCCCGCGTGCGGGCTGCCAGCACCGCCAGGCTGCCGTAGACCCCCGCCTGGGTCAGCGCGGTGATCACCCACAGCTCGCTGGCCTGCATCCACATCGGCCCCTGCTCCGCCCGCACGAACTGCGGGAACACCGCCAGCATGAACACATAGGCCTTGGGATTGAGCAGATTGGTCAGCATCGCCCGCCGGAAACTGGCGCCCATGGTGCGGGAATCGGTCACCGCCTGTGGGCCGGCCAACGCCGACACCCGCAGCAGCGACAGGCCGATCCAGGCCACATAGGCCGCACCCGCCAGCAACATCAGCGACATCGCTGCCGGCCACAGGGTGAGCAGCACACTGATGCCGGTGGCGGTCATCACCATGTGGCAGACGCCGCCGGCGACGATGCCCGCCACCGCTGCGAAGCCCGCCCTGCGGCCGCCCATCAGCGAGCTGCCCATCACGAAGGCCATGTCCATGCCCGGCAGCACCACCACGCCGAACACCACCAGGAAGTACAGCCAGAGGTTGGCGGCGTGGCTCATTGCGCGTCCTCCCGACGGGAGAACGCCGCATGGCACGGGCGGGATGGGCGGGACTGGAGGAGAGGGAATCGCATGATGTTTTCCTTGCTGTCAATGGGGCGGTGCCCCGATGCCGACAAGGTACGACGCAATCAGGGCGTATTCCGCCCTGATTCGAACTAGAATTGGCGTCATGCCGAACCCCACCACCCGCGTGCTCGCCGTCCTCGAACTGCTGCAGACCCATGGCCTGATCAGCGGCGCGGAGATGGCGCGCCGGCTGGAGGTCGACCCGCGCACCTTGCGCCGCTACATCGCCATGCTGGAAGAGCTGGGCATCCCGGTCACCGCCGAGCGCGGCCGCGACGGCGGCTACCGGCTGGTGAACGGCTTCAAGCTGCCGCCGATGATGTTCAGCAACGAAGAAGCGCTGGCCCTGGCACTCGGCCTGCGTGCCGCCCGCGGCCTGGGGCTGGCGGAAGCCGCTCCGGCGGTGGCGAGCGCCCGCGCCAAGCTGGAACGGGTGATGCCGGACAAGCTGCGGCGGCAGGTGCGGGCGGTGGACGAAACCGTCGCGCTCGACCTGTCCCGACCGCACCAGGCCGGCGACCAAGCGGTACTCGCCACCCTTAGCGCCGCCGCGCAGGCCCAACAACGGGTGCACCTGCACTACGGCGCCCCCTCCGCCCCGCTCACCGAGCGCGACCTCGACCCTTACGGCCTCGGCTATCGGGCCGGGCGCTGGTACGTGGTCGGCTACTGCCACCTACGACAGGACCTGCGCGCGTTCCGGCTCGACCGCATTCAGCGCGCCGAGCCCATCCCCGCCAGCTTCCGGCGCCCCGAGGACTTCGACATCCTCGCCTACCTGACCGAATCCATCGCCACCCTGCCCCGCAGCCACGCGGTGGAGGTGTTGCTGCATACCGATCTGGCGACCGCCCGCCGGGAAGTGTTCGGCGCGCTCGGGGTACTGGAAGAGACCGCAGCAGGCGTCCTGCTGCGCGGCCAGACGGATGGCCTGCTCTGGATGGCGCGGGAACTGGCACGGCTACCGTTCCGGTTCGAGATCCTCTCCCCCGACGGGTTGCGGGAGGCGGTTCGGGAGGTGGCGGTGGGGTTGCTGGCGATGGCTGGCGGGGATGTCGACCGTTGATGGTGGAAGGCGCTTCGCTTTTCCACCCTACAAATGCCAGTGATCTCATCACGATC
>CBIHQA010000114.1:0-9281 GCA_966211475.1 uncultured Neisseriales bacterium | reverse complement strand
TTTATGCACTCCGCTAAACATCCTGCCACGCGCGACTCTGAGGGGCGACTTCGGGTGTATCCGATACGTTCGGGTTCCAATCCAGCCCGCATCTCGGCTTTGACTGGAACGCGGATCACTCCTGCAGCCTGACCCAAGGCGTGGCTTCTTGGCCTTTCGATACGGCCTGCTCCCCATATCCCTAAGACGTTTGATCTACAAATTCCGTGTGACCTTCAGAACCTTGCGCGTGGGCGGGAAAGCATAGGTTCAGCACGCACTGACCGATTCCGGGCAACGCAGCTGTCTTTGGGGCCGATTTCAAAAATCTTCCTCCTCAGCTTCCCGATTTGGAAAAAGCGGGGTTTTCGGCCAAATCTGCGCCCAAGGTTCGCGCCACTCCTGAAGAAGGTGGCGGAACGCGGGGTCGAGAAAATGCGAACCTTGACCAGGAGGGCGGCAGAACGTAAGCGTCTGACCCCGTAGAGGGAAGCGGATCGCGTAAGCGTGGAGATAGCCTCTATCGGGGATACTCGCGGTGGCTGCGTGATAGATGGGATCGCCCAGGATGGGAACTCCTACGCTTTTCATGGCAACACGCAGTTGGTGCGTTCGGCCGGTATAGGGGCGTAACAGGAAGGCGCGTAATCCGGGAGCGATGCTTCGACTCAGGAAGTAGGTGACGGCGGGGCTTGTACGGGTGTTGAGCAGTTTCCAACTACCGCGACGGCTGCGCTCCATGTCCCCGATGACCCAGCCCTGTTTCTTGGCGGGCTGGCGCTCTGAGATGGACAGGTAGAATTTCTCGATCTTGCGCTCCCGAAATGCTTGGGAGAGAGCCGCTGCTATTTCCGCGCTGCGAGCAAACAACAGGAGGCCTGACGTCATCCGGTCCAGTCGATGTACCGGGTGCAGGGTTGTGATGCCGGTTGTCTGCCGCACCAGGTTGATCAGCGATTCCTGTTCTTCTGTCTGGTGGAAGTCGACGTCAGGTGCCTTATTGATCACCATGAAGTCGTTGTGGACGTGAATCACGCTAAAAGGGGCGGTGCTCATGCCGTTAGGATGCCGGGTGTCGGGTCGCGTTGCGAGGCGTGTTGCGCCTGACAAGCTCAAGGTATAATAGAGACTGGATTATCCCATGAGTAATGAGTCGCCATGTACGAGTCGGAATTCACCCAGTTCATGAAGCAGTTTCTGGCCAAGAACCCGGACGTCGCCCAGGAGCGGGTGGTTCGGCGTGCTACTTGGTGGGACAAGCCGGTGGATGAAGACTTCGAGCGCCGCGCGCAGGATTCTCGTGTGAAGCAAAATGGTTATTACTACCAAGGCTACGTCTATCAGCTTGCACCCAAAAAGCAGGTTGAGCTGTAAGCATGATTTCCTGAGGGAACCGGCGATCTTTCGCCGGCCGGGCGCGCCAAACGTATCGGTGCGCTGACACAAACCGCCGCAGATTGCGGCGGTTTGTTTTTGTACTTTGCAGGATGTGCTATTGACCGCTTACTGGTGAATGTAGCGTTCCAGCTGTTCGATCACGAATTGCTGTTCGGCGATGGTTTCGCGGACGAGATCGGTGATGGACAGGACGCCTAGCACCTTGCCATTTTCGACGACGGGCAGATGGCGAATCCGCCGCTCGGACATCAAGGCCATGCACTCCTCGCGAGTCGCAGTTGGGCCGACGACGAACAGTCGCTGCGTCATAACTTCGTACATGCGCGTATCGATTGACGTCTTGCCTTTGAGGACGATTTTCCGCGCGTAATCGCGTTCGGAAAAGATTCCGACCAATGCTTCGTCTTCCATGACCAGAACGGCAGCAACATCTTGTTCCGCCATTACCTGCAGGGCGGCGTAGATGGTCGCATCGGGTGAAACGGTGACGAGGTTGTGAGCCTGCTCAACCATTTGTCGTGCGGTCTTCATATCCCCTCCGTAGTCCGAATTGACGGCGTGGCCGTATCACAGTAGCACAGGGGGAAGCCGTCGGGAACCTGACATAGCGGCCGGGTTGTGATTGATTAGAATGAACGCATATCCCTCGGCAGGAAGCTAGCTAGGAGACTCCAATGCAATTGCGGGATGCGGTGGTATTGGTCAGCGGTGGTGGTTCGGGACTGGGGGCGGCCACGGCGAGGCGGTTGAGGGTGGCTGGAGCCCGGGTGGGCGTCGTGGACCTCAATGTCGCAGCCGGGGAGGCGCTTGCGTCCGAGTTGGGCCCTGAAGCCTGTTTCATTCAGGCTGATGTGTCTGACGAGGCGTCGGTTAAGAACGCAATTCAGTCTTTGCTTGCCCGGTTCGGCGCGCTACATGGTCTTGTCCATTGTGCGGGCGTGGTACACGGCGAGAAGCTGCTCGGCAAGGAAGGACTGCATTCGCTGGCTGCGTTTGAGCGTGTCATTCGGATCAACCTGATTGGGACGTTCAACATGCTGCGTTTGGCTGCCGAGGCGATGCAGGTGAACCCACCCAATGCCGAGGGGGAGCGAGGGGTTATGGTGACGACGGCGTCGATTGCGGCGTTCGACGGGCAAATCGGGCAGGCGGCCTACAGTGCATCCAAGGCCGCGGTGGCTGGGATGACGCTGCCGCTGGCGCGCGAACTGGCGCGGAGCGGCATCCGGGTGGTCAGTATTGCGCCTGGCTTGTTCGAAACACCGATGATGTCGGGGCTGCCGCCGGAGGTGCAGGCGTCACTAGGGGCGTCGGTGCCGTTTCCGTCTCGCCTGGGGCGACCTGACGAATATGCGTTGCTGGTGGAGCAGGTGTTCCTTAACCCGATGCTTAACGGCGAAGTGATCCGGCTGGATGGTGCGTTGCGTATGGCGCCGAAGTAGCTGCAGCTTATTTCCGGGCTCCTGCGCGACGTAGCAGGTCGGCGTTGTCGGTATCCTGCCGGCGGTTTGCCCATTGCAGGGCGGTCATGCCCATGCGGTTCTCGATGTTGGGATTGGCGCCGGCGCCAAGCAGGCGGATCAGTGCTTCGCTGTGACCTTCGCGGGCGGCCATGATGAGCGGACTACTGCCATCCGGTGCAAGGACATTGACCTTGGCGCCGGCCGCCAGCAATTGGGTGACGATGTCGGGATCGCCGGCGCTGGCAGCATAGTGCAGTGGTGTCCATCCCTCCTGGTTGATCGGCGCCCCGGCTTTGATCAGGGCGTCGACCATTCCCTTCTGGCGCTTGTAGGCGGCCAGCATCAGGACGGTTTCTCCATACCGGTTCCGCTTTGTCAGATCAGGGTGGAAACGCATCAGTGCAGCGAAGGCCTTGGGAGACTCGTTCGAGGCGGCAAGCATGACTAGGCTGTTGCCGTCGGGATCGCTGCCGTTCACGTCGAAGCCGCGTTGGAGCAGGTCTTCGGTATCGCTGCCGAAGTCGTTCTTTACGGCCTGGATCATGTCGTCGTAGGACTCTGCCTGTACGGACGGGGAAAGAGCGGACAGGCTGAGCCCCAACAGCAGGGCGCTAATCATGATGCGGGTCATGCAGTTACCTCGAAATGGGCGACCGGTGCTTCTCCGGCAAATGCCAACATGAGCTGATCTCCCACTTTGAGGGGGCCTACGCCGGCCGGGGTTCCCGTATAGATCAGATCGCCGGCAGAGAGACCGAAGACTCGGGACAGGTAGGCGATCTGAGTGGCAATGGGATAGATCATGTGGGCGGTATCCCCCTGCTGTCGCAGCTCTCCATTGCAGTGCATGGAGAAGCGGATGCGGGCCGGATCGGGGAGGTCGCCGGCTGGGCGAAAGGCGGAAAGGCAAGCGCTACCGCGGAAGCCCTTGGCAGTGGCCCAGGGGAGACCTTGCTGCTTCGCTTGGGTCTGGAGATCGCGAGCGGTGAGGTCGAGGCCGAGCGCGTAGCTGTCGATCAGGTCGAGCGCCTTGGTTTCATCGATGTCGGATGCGTCATGTGCAATACGAACTACCAGTTCGGTTTCGTAGTGGACGTCGTGGGAAAACGCGGGCAGCCGGATGGTGCCAGGGGACAGCAGCAGGGCGGAGGTGGGTTTGAAGAAAACGACGGGCGCTTCGGCGGGTGTATTGCCCAGTTCACGGATGTGTTCGGTGTAGTTTCGGCCGATGCAAAAAATATTGGCGACGGGCGCCTGACGCCCGTCGAGATAGCGAATCTGCACCTTCAGCTCCTGCGGATCAACGCTGCCAATGCTAGCACGGCGCGTCCTGCAGGTTGAGCGGACTCAGGCGTGGTGGTGATCGTGTGGAGCGGGGACCGGACAGTATCCGTTTACTTCTGCGCCCTGCCGTTCAAGGAACAGGGTGAGCCAGCTCGACGCGGCACAGACGGCCCAGCAGATGAAGAAGGCGAGCCCGTAGACGGTCATGCGGGAGAGTTCGATCGGCTGACCGAGGACGGTCATATCTGCCGGATCGACGAAGGCGAAGAACAGGGCCGTCAGGCAGGCGGACACCAGGAACGAGGGCCACAACAACAATACCGTGCGATGCATCGTTTTCTCCTCGTTGGTCGCTTTATGAGCGACCTTTCGGGGCAGGTTGAACGATGTTGCACTGCGTCGTCAAGACCCGGGGGTGAGCGTCACCTTATCAATGGCGGGCAACAGGGCTTCGCCGTCTACGCGCCAGTGTTGATCCGCACTTTCCAGCGACAGGTACCAGCGCCCCTGCGACACAGAGGTGCCGTGACCTTCGTACAGGCCGTCGGCGATACGCTTCAAAGGGAGCGTCTGGTCGTATTTCGCTTGGGTGGGGTGTTGCAGGGAGAGCTGCAGGGTTGCTGGCAGCGTGCCCTTTTCCCGTAGGAAGACACGGACGTTGCCGTTCTCGCCGAACATCACGTCGGCGTCCACCCCCTGCTTGCGGGCCTGGGTCTGGCGGGCGAGGTCCTGGTTGATGGCGCGACCAGCCTGGTAATAGTCGTCGACCACCAGACTGGTTTCCGTGGTGATCGCGAAGTAGAGGGTGACGGAGCAAGCGACGACGGCAATCGTCGGCAGGGCGATGAGAAACCAGGGCCAGCCTTGCTTGTACCAAGGGCGGAGGGGGCGGGGCGCAGTCATGGTGGTCATGGTTCAGCGGGCAATAAAGGTGGAGGATTCTGTGCGGTTGAGCGAAGGGGTATCCGCTTCCAGCTTGAATCCGATCTTGTTGGTGCCGATCTTCACGTTTGAGGGGTCGGCCACGACACGTACGATCAACTTGCGGGAGGTGGCAGCCGGCAAGGTCAACGGCAGCGGGTCGTCGCTCTTCAGTTTGGCATCGTCGATGCCCTCGAGCGTAACTGTCAGGCGGTGCGGCCGTTCGTCGGTGTTGATCAGGTTGAGCTGGTAGACGTTTTCCAGACCTTCGTCGGTCTCGCGCACCAGGCTGTTCCGGTCGCGCATTACATCCAGCCGGAGCGGGTTGCGCAGGGCGATGCTGGTCACCATGGCGACGATCAGGCAGACCAGGATGCCAGTGTAGATGAGGATGCGAGGCCGAATGATATGCGCGAACCAGGCGCGCTCTTCGTATTTATGCTCCAGCGCGTTTTCGGTGGTGTACCGGATCAAGCCGCGCGGGTAGCCCATCTTGTCCATGATCTGGTTGCAGCCGTCGATACAGGCGGCACAGCCGATGCATTCGTATTGCAGGCCGTTGCGGATGTCGATGCCGGTGGGGCAGACCTGCACGCAGACACCGCAGTCGACGCAGTCGCCCAAGCCCAGCTCCTTCGGGTCGGCGCCTTTGCGGCGGCTGCCGCGCGGGTCGCCGCGTTCGATGTCGTAGCTGATGATCAGCGAGTCACGGTCGAACATCACGCCCTGGAAGCGGGCGTACGGGCACATGTACTTGCAGACCTGCTCGCGCAGGAAGCCGGCATTGCCATAGGTGGCGAGACCGTAGAAGCCGATCCAGAAGATCTGCCACGGGCCAAGGGCGACTTCAGTGGTTTCGCGGAACAGCTGGGTCAGCGGCGTGAAGTAGGCCACGAAGGTGAAGCCGGTCCACAGTGAGAAGGCGATCCAGAGCGCGTGTTTGGTGGCGCGCAGGCGGAATTTGCGTGGTGTCATTGGCCCTGCATCGAGCTTCTTGCGGGCCAGGTGGTGGCCTTCGACCTTTTCCTCGATCCACAGGAAGATCGAGGTGTAGACGGTCTGCGGACAGGCGAAGCCGCACCACAGGCGGCCGGCGATGGCGGTCCACCAGAACAGGCCGAAGGCGCAGATGACCAGCAGTAGCGCCAGATAGATGAAGTCCTGTGGCCAGAACACAAGGCCGAAGATGTAGAACTTGCGGGCGGCCAGGTCGAACAGGACGGCCGAGCGGCCGTTCCAGCTCAGCCAGGGCATCCCGTAGAAGACCAGTTGCGTGACCCAGACGGCAATCCAGCGCCAGGAGGCGAAGATGCCGGTGACAGAGCGTGGGTGAATCTTCTGGCGGACCTCGTAGAGGGCCTGTTCGATTTCTACGTCGGCCTCCGCTGCAACCAGAGTGGTTGTGCGGATGGGAATGTTCTTGAACGATTGGGTCATGGTGACGGACTGCGAAGGTTTGCTGGCCAGCGCACTTGTGGCAGTGCGCTGGCCGGCAAACCCTCAACCCTGGCGGCTGGCGCGGCCAGGGGAGGGGGAATGCTTACTTCTTGTCGTCAGCGTCCTTCGGCAGGCCGTAGACGTAAGCGGCGAGCAGGTGGACCTTGGCTTTGCCCAGCGACCATTCGTGCGCCGGCATCACGCCACTGCGACCATTGGTGATGGTCTCGATGATGGTCTTTTCCGAACCGCCGTACAACCAGTGGTGGTCGGTCAGGTTGGGGGCACCTAGTGCCTGGTTGCCTTTGCCTTCCGGGCCGTGACAGGCGGCGCAGTTCTGCGCGAAGGTTGCGCGGCCGCGGGCGACGCGGTCAGCATCAAAGCCTTCCTTCTTCGACAGCGACATCACGTAATTGGCGACGTCCTTGACCTTTTCTTCGCCGAGGATCGGGCCCCAGGCCGGCATGCGCGGGACTGCCGGCACATCCTGCACACCGTTGTCGCCAGCGGCCGGCCGACCACGCAGCACGGTGGCTTCGATGGTCTTGGGTTCACCGCCCCACAGCCAGTCGGTGTCCTTCAGGTTCGGAAAGCCCTTGGCACCGCGGGCGTCCGAGCCGTGGCATTGCACGCAGTAGGTCTGGAACAGCCGGGCACCGATTTCGCGGGCCTGCGGATCCTTGGCGACCTGCTCGATCGGCATGGCCTGGAACTTCTGGTACAGCGGACCGTACTTGTCTTCCGCGACCTTCACTTCCTTCTGATACTGGCCGGTGGAGCTCCAGCCGAACAGGCCCTTGTAGCTGCCCAGGCCAGGGTAGAGCACCAGGTACACCACAGCGAACACCAGGGTGATGATGAACAGCCACATCCACCAGCCCGGCAGGGGGTTGTTGTACTCCTCCAGGTCGCCGTCCCAGACGTGACCCATGGTTTCCACCGTTTCGCCAGGCTTGCGCTTGATAACGGCCTGCGATCTCAGCAGGATGAACAGGCCGATGATGCCGCCCAGCGAAATGACGGCAATATAGACGGTCCAGAAACCGTGTACGAAATCGCTCACTTTAATTCTCCGTGTGCGGACCGAACCGCAAGGTCGTCGTCTTCGAAGGGAAGTTGCGCGGCTTCCTGGAAGCGCTGGCGGTTATGGCCGGTGTAGGCCCACCAGATGATTCCCAGGAACAGCACGAACATCACCACCGATACGATGGCCCGAACGAAATGGATGTCCATCCGACATCTCCTTGTACTTGGCGACGGGCGACATGGCCGCCCGGTGGAAGGAGCGGAATCGAATCCACCCCCCCTGTCTGCCGCTTACCGCTTGTCCTTGATTGCCGTGCCGAGGCCCTGCAGGTAGGCGATCACGGCGTCGACTTCCATCTTGCCGGCCACATCCTGCGTCGACTTGGCGATCTCCTCGTCGGTGTAGGGCACACCGACCTTGCGCAGCGCTTCCATCTTTTTCGGCAGGTCGCTGCCGTCGAGCGGGGTGCGGGCAAGCCAGGCGTAGGCCGGCATGATCGATTCCGGCACCACGTCGCGCGGATTGATCAGGTGGGCACGGTGCCAGTCGTTGGAGTACTTGCCGCCGACACGGGCGAGGTCCGGACCGGTGCGCTTGGAGCCCCACAGGAACGGGTGGTCGTAGACCGACTCACCGGCCACCGAGTAGTGGCCGTAGCGCTCGGTTTCCGCGCGGAACGGACGGATCATCTGCGAGTGGCAGCCGACGCAGCCTTCGCGGATGTAGATGTCGCGGCCCGCCAGTTGCAGTGCGGTGTAGGGCTTCACGCCCGTGACCGGCTCGGTGGTGGACTTCTGGAAGTACAGCGGGACGATCTCGACCAGGCCGGCGATGCTGACCACCAGCACGGTGAGGATGATCATCAGGCCGATGTTCTTTTCGATCAGTTCATGCTTGATCATGTTCTAGGTTCCTTGTCGGCCGATCAGGCGTGAGCGTGGGCGGCACGGACAGCCGGGATGGTGGCATCCACCGGCTTGCCCATGGTTGCGGTACGCACCACGTTGTAGAGCATGGTCACCATGCCCGACAGGTAGAGCAGGCCGCCCAGCAGACGGATGATGTAGTACGGATGCTTGGCCTTGACCGCTTCGATGAAGGCGTAGGTCAGCGTGCCGTCCGCATTGGTGGCGCGCCACATCAGGCCTTCCATCACGCCGGCAATCCACATCGAGGCGATGTAGAGCACGATGCCGAGGGTGGCGACCCAGAAGTGCGCTTCGATCAGCTTGGTGCTGTACATCTGCTCACGGCCGAACAGACGCGGGATCAGGTAGTAGCAGGCACCGATGGTGATGAAGCCGACCCAGCCCAGCGCGCCGGAGTGCACGTGGCCGATGGTCCATTCGGTGTAGTGGGACAGCGCGTTCACCGTCTTGATGGCCATCATCGGGCCTTCGAAGGTGGACATGCCGTAGAAGGACAGGGACACGATCAGGAACTTCAGGATCGGGTCTTCACGCAGTTTGTACCAGGCACCGGAGAGGGTCATGATGCCGTTGATCATGCCGCCCCAGCTGGGGGCCAGCAGGATCAGCGAGAACACCATGCCGAGGCTCTGCGCCCAGTCCGGCAGCGCGGTGTACTGCAGGTGGTGAGGACCGGCCCACATGTAGGTGAACACCAGCGCCCAGAAGTGCACCACCGACAGGCGGTAGGAATACACCGGACGGCCGGCCTGCTTCGGGATGAAGTAGTACATGATCCCCAGGAAGCCCGCGGTCAGGAAGAAGCCGACCGCATTGTGGCCGTACCACCACTGCACCATCGCA
>CBIHQA010000113.1:0-9358 GCA_966211475.1 uncultured Neisseriales bacterium | reverse complement strand
ACATGATGGTGCACGGTCTGCGCCAGCGGCGTGAATGGGAGCACGCAGGTACCACCGCGGATGCAGTGCGCCAACTGGCGGTTGCCAATCTGCGGGGTCGCCGCTGACCAGCGCTTAGCGGTCGGCTGCGCGCCAATCCTCGATCGCCTTGTCGATCAGCTTCTGCATCACCTTCTCTTTCGCAAACTTGTACATCGCCTGTGCGATGCGCCCCCGCAGTTCGCCAGTGTTACAGGTCGAGCGGTGCGAGATCGTCAGGTACAGGTCTTCGTTGCTGATGGCGACGGTCGACTCCTTCAGGCCCGTCATCCCCAGCCGGGCGGCAATCGCCCTGGCTGGCGCGTCTTCGTATAGCAGGTAATCAGTCCGCTTTGCGACCAGCATTTTGATGGCGCCTTCCAGTGAACCGGTCTTTTCGATGCGCAGATGCTTTTCCGCATAACGGTCGAATGCTTCGCCGAAGCTATTGTTCACCACCGTCAAACCAGTGCGCCCCACCAGATCCGACCACGTTTTGGCATTGAGCTTGCTGTCTGGCAGGGTCAGGATCACCGACCTGGTGACGCCGATCGGTGGATAGGCATAGTCCATGTAGTCGAGGCGAGGCATGGTGAGGAAGGCACCGGCAATCAGGTCGACATTACCGACCCGCGTCAGCTCCTGCACGCGTCCCCATGGGCCAACGTACTTCACCACGATGGGAATGCCGATCTCCTTCGACAGCATGTCCATCAGCTCGGCGTTGGCGCCAAGCAACCGGTTTTCGTCATGCGGGTCGCGCCACAGGTAAGGCGGATATTCCGGATTGCCCGACGCCACCAACTGCCGGCAAACCAGATTCGTCTCGGCCGCTGCAGCAGGTTGCAGCCCACCGAGCAATGCCAGGCAGACCGATCCCCGAAGGCACATGCCGACGGTAAATTTGAACACAACTTCTCCCACGCTAGCGTTGGCCGGATTTAACCGGAATGTAACCTGTTAGCAAAGTGTGGTGGATACGGATCATGCAAATGGTGAGGTGCCGACAGAAGGAAAAAATGTGCGCGTCCGTCGCCTCTACCTGCCCTGGAAAACAAAAAGCCGGCATCTGCCGGCTTTTTGTTCAGACGCAGAAGCAGCTTAGGCGTTCTTGGCGCGTTCCACACCGTCCACCAGTTCCTTCTTGGCGGCTTCGATGTCGTCCCAGCCTTGCACCTTCACCCACTTGCCCTTTTCCAGGTCCTTGTAGTGCTCGAAGAAGTGCACGATCTGCTGACGCAGCAGTTCCGGCAGGTCTTCCAGCTTCTGGATGTTCTTGTACATCGGGCACAGCTTCTCGACCGGCACCGCCACCAGCTTGGCATCCACGCCGGCTTCGTCTTCCATCTTCAGCACGCCCAGCGCACGGCTGCGCACCACCACGCCCGGCTGCAGCGGGAACGGGGTCACCACCAGCACGTCGACCGGATCGCCATCTTCCGACAGCGTTTGCGGCACGAAACCGTAGTTGGCCGGGTAGAACATCGAGGTGCCCATGAAGCGGTCAACGAAAATCGCGCCGCTGTCCTTGTCCAGCTCGTACTTGATCGGGGCGCCGTTGGCCGGGATTTCGATGACGACGTTGAAATCGTTCGGCAGGTCCTTGCCCGCCGGCAGGTTGTCCAGGTTCATGGAAACTTCCTTGTCTCGTGGGTTGCGTAAACGTCAAACCGCGAGATTATACACCGCACCAACCGGCCAGTCGGTATCAAGGGTTCATAAGCATAGAAAGATTGCGGCCGATCAGACCGACAGATCGACTTGCTGCACCGTGCCAACCTGACCGTTTTCCCCGGCATAGACGCTGGTCGCGCGGACATCCCCCTGCAGCCGGTTCCGCGCATCCTTGATCGAGAACGGCGTACCGATGGCCGCCAGGTTGATGGCACCCACGTTCACATCCTTCAGCCCCATCAATTGGCTGGCACCGCTAGCATCGACGCGCCACAGCTTGAGGCTGGCGAATACCGGGTCTCCCTCGTCGATCCAGCCATTGTGGTCGGAATCCAGAGTGGCAAGTTCGCTGAAACCGTTCCCGGTACTCGGGCCGAACAGCTCGCTGCCATCGTCGACCTTGCCGTTGCCATTGCGGTCCAGCGCGAGAAAACCGCTGCCGCCGGTTGCCATGGAGACTTGGTCTTTGGTTCCGTCTGCATTCAGGTCGAAGCTGAACTTACTATCGGTGAGCTGAGCGGCCGTACCGCCGAAATTCACCACCAGTGGATCCTTGCTGCGCACCGCATCGCCGGCCCGTAGGGAAACCGAGGTCTCCTCGCGGTAGGCGCGGGCCATGGTCAGGGACAGGTCGAAGTTGAGTACTTGACCATCTGCCGTGTGGATTTCACCCTGCGCGGAGAACTGGGTCAGTTCCTTCTCCTCCTTGACCTCGTGGTAGTCGTACTCCAGCCCGAAACCAGCTTGAGGTTGTTCTGCCTGGTCCGCCCCCTGCGGCGGCGCTTCCTGTGCAGGCGGACTGTCGTCCTGCTGCAACGAGGACGGGTCAAACACGTGGATACGGCGACCTGTCAGTGCCTCGACCAACTGTTTGATCAGGCGGTGAGGCTGGCCAGCCCGGGGATTGAAAAATCGCCGCTGAACTGATCGTCTGCTGATTTGGTATCGTGAACCTTCCCGGCTTGGGCCTTACCAGCATCGGACAGCGCTACCTGGTCGTGTACGCCCGCATCATTCGATTGCGGTCGGGGTTGCGGCCGGCGGCCGGTCCACATGGACAGGCGTTCGCTGATTTCGTGGCGGGATTCTGCATAGTGCAGCGAGGAAAGCTGCATGGAGGACTGTGCGATGCGCATGGCCGGCTTCCTTCCAAAGATCGACTCCGAAGCACAAGTGGCGACAGAGCGCGCCGTCCGGTCAGACGACGCGCTTTCGGAGGACTGCTTATTTGGAAGTTATCGGCCGGTCCGCCGGGATGATGAGGACCGGTCGTCGGCTCAGCGCGAAACGCGGGATGCGATCGCTACCCCTGCCGCGGCGATGGCCATGCCAGCCACCGTGGCGACGCTCAGCGGCTCGTCGAACATCAGCCAAGCCATCAATGCCGTTGTGGGCGGCGTCAGGTAGAACAGGCTGGATACCCGGGTGGCCGCACCATGACGGATCAGCCAGAACAGCAGAAAAATGGCGCCGATGGACAATACCAACGTCAGCCAGACCAGCGCGAAGACGAAACGCGGATGCCACACCACCGGCTGCGGCTCCAACCACCAGGCGAGCGGTGCCAAGGCGATGAATGAAGCCAGATACTGCACGATGGTACCGGTACGGAGGTCCATGTCGCTGCAATGGCGCTTCTGGTAGAGCGTTCCCGCCGTAATGCCCGCCAGCGCGAACAGGGACAAGATCAATCCGGCAGGCGGCAGACTCTCGGCCTGCAACTTGCCGGATACCACCAGCACCACGCCGGCGAAGCCAAGGAACAAACCGATCCACTGCCGCGCACTGGTACGCTCCCCCAGCACCCGGGGCCCCAGCAGGTTCACCAATAGCGGCTGCAGCCCGACGATCAGCGCCACCAGGCCGGCCGACAAACCTACGTGGATGGAGGCAAACACGCCACCCAGATAGATGGCGTGCACCAACAGCCCGGCCCACGCAATGCGCCCCGCTTCGCGCCAGCTACGCGGCCAGGTGGCACCGCTCAGCCAAGCGAGCGGTAGCAACAGGGCAATCACCAGGACGAAGCGGATCGCCAGAAAGTGTAATGGCCCGGCATAAGGCAGGCCGAACTTGGCACCGATGAAGCCGGTACTCCACAGGAGCACGAACAGTCCGGGCGCGAATCGGGTCAGCAATTGGTCGTAAGCAGACGTACGGGAGGCAGGGGTAGAAAGCATCATGGGCTCCATTATGGCGCCCATGATCGATTGTATCCCGTCACACAACGGCGTGACGCGCAGCGGCTGTTCCGGGGCCGCGACCGTGACAATCCGTCGTTAGGATATGGTTTCGGCGTACAGGTCGTAATCGTCGGCGTCGGTGATGCGAACCTTCACCATGTCGCCCACCTGCACCTTGGCATCGGCATTCAGGAACACCAGACCGTCGATTTCCGGCGCATCGGCATAGCTGCGCGCCACCGGACCGTCTTCCTCGATGGCATCGACCAGCACGGCGAGCTCGCGGCCGATCTTTTGCTGGAGCTTGCGGGCGCTGATCTCGGCCTGCTTTTCCATGAAGCGGGCCTTGCGCTCTTCCTTCACCTCATCCTGCACTGGGTCGGGCAACGCGTTCGCCGTTGCGCCTTCCACAGGCGAGTAGGTGAAACAGCCGACGCGGTCGAGCTGGGCTTCATCCAGGAAGTCCAGCAGTTGCTGGAAATCGTCTTCCGTTTCGCCCGGGAAGCCGACGATGAAGGTGGAACGAATCGCCAGGTCCGGGCATACCTCGCGCCAGGCTTTCACGCGTTCCAGCACCTTGTCGCTGCTGCCGGGGCGCTTCATCGCCTTGAGGATGCGCGGGCTGGCGTGCTGGAACGGGATATCCAGGTACGGCAGGATCTTGCCCTCCGCCATCAGCGGAATCACCTCATCGACGTGCGGATACGGGTAGACGTAGTGCAGGCGCACCCAGATGCCCATCTTGCCCAGTTCTTCCGCCAGTTCCGTCATGCGGGTACGCACCGGACGGCCGTTGTAGAAACCGGTGCGGTACTTGATGTCGACCCCGTAGGCGCTGGTGTCCTGCGAGATCACCAACAGCTCCTTGACGCCCGCCTTGACAAGGTTCTCGGCCTCGCGCAGCACGTCATGGACCGGACGGCTGACCAGGTCGCCGCGCATCGACGGGATGATGCAGAAGGTGCAACGGTGGTTACAGCCTTCCGAAATCTTCAGATAGGCATAGTGCTTGGGCGTCAGCTTGACGCCCTGCGGCGGAATTAGGTCGGTGAACGGGTCATGCGGCTTGGGCAGGTAGGAATGCACTGCATTCAGTACCTCATCCGGTGCATGCGGGCCGGTGACGGCCAGCACCTTGGGGTGCGTCTTCTGGACGATGTCGCCCTTGGCGCCCAGGCAGCCAGTGACGATGACCTTGCCGTTTTCGGCCAGCGCTTCGCCGATGGCATCGAGCGATTCCTGCACGGCGGAATCGATGAAGCCACAGGTATTAACGATCACCAGGTTGGCGTCGTCGTAGCTACCGGAGATGTCGTAACCCTCGGCGCGCAGCTGGGTGAGGATTTGTTCGGAATCGACCAGGGCCTTGGGGCACCCAAGGGATATAACCCCTATACTATTTTTTCCTGCCATGTATCTCGTACTTGTTCGAAGTGAAAATCGGCAGAGTATACAGCTACTTGCGCTTCTCTGACCCACGCCAGGCATCTGGTTCCAGTGCCGAGCGACAGACGGAGTACGCCAGGCGCTGGGCTGCTGAGCACGGTTTGCAACTGGATGCCTCCCTCTCGCTGCGTGATGAAGGGCTCTCGGCCTATCACCAGCGACACGTCAAACAGGGTGCGTTAGGCGCCTTCCTCTGCGCGATTGATGATGGCCTGATTCCGCAAGGTTCGGTACTGGTAGTCGAGGGACTCGACCGCTTGAGCCGAGCCGAGCCGCTGCAGGCACAAGCCCAGCTTGCCCAGATCATCAATGCCGGCATTACCGTGGTGACCGCAAGCGACGGACGCGAATACAACCGTGAACGGTTACGCAGTCAGCCGATGGAGCTCGTTTACAGCCTATTGGTGATGATTCGCGCCTACGAGGAAAGCGACACCAAGAGCAAACGCGTACGCGCTGCGATTCGCCGGCAGTGTGAGGCCTGGTTGGCGGGTAACCGCCGAGGTCGTATCCGCAACGGTAAGGATCCGAGTTGGTTGCGTTGGGACGGGACTGCTTGGCAACCCATTCCTGAGCGGGTCGAAGCGGTGCGCTTCGCAATCGATCTGTACCGACGAAATTATGGTGCGGTACGTATCGTTCGCGAGCTGAGTCAACGTGGATTGGCGGTGACGCCAGCGGGGTCCAGTTCGCTGCAGATCTACCGATTGATACGCATGCAGTCGCTGATCGGCATCAAGCAGCTAACCGTGGACGGCGAGGACTATTGCTTACCGGACTACTATCCGCCGCTGCTCACCGAAGCGGAGTTTTCCGACCTGCAGCTGATGATGTCGGCGCGAGTCGGTCAACACACGAAAGGCGAAATACCCGGCATTATCACGGGCGCCGCACTCTGCTACTGCGGCTATTGCGGAACGGCGATGACGGCACAGAACATGATGCACCGGCGTCGCAAGCACGATGGGGTCTGATTGACGGCCATCGACGCATTATCTGTGTCGGTTGTTCACACAACCAGGGCTGCATCGGTGGGTCCTCGAGCGTCGTGCCGATAGAAAAAGCGCTCTTTCGCTACTGTGCCGACCAACTCAATTTGTCCTCCCTGCTGGTAGGCGATGGGGCTGCTGAGCGTCTGCGATCGGAACTGGTGGCGCGGCGACATACCGTCGAGGAAATTGAACGACGCATTGCTCGACTGACCGAGGCGATGCTCGAGGATGAAGCGAAAGCCCCGCAATCGTTTGTACGCAAGGCGCGTGAACTGGAAGTGCAATTGCAGCAGGCGAAACATAACGTGTTAACGACCGAGCACGAACTCGCGGGCCTTGCCGAACACGTCAACCCTGAGGCGGCTGTCGTCTGGTCTGAGGTACGCGATGCCGCACTCGCACTGGACTACGACGCGCGGCTGCGCGCTCGGCGCCTGGTGACGGACACGTTTAACCGGATCGTTCTGTACTTGCGCAGCGTGGAACCGGCCCATTCCGCACGCTATATCGATATGGTGATGGTGAGCAGAACGGGGCAGACACGCCTATTGAGAATCGAACGGCGCACCGGTGCTTGGTGTGCGATGGAAGATGTCAAACTACCGCCACCATGAGTAACCTCGACGTGGTAACACCCTCCCCCCCTTTCCCGACCTATTGCCGTTCCAGTCGCCGCTTGACCTGGCGGTACTCCTCCAGGCGCTGGTAGTCCTTTTCGGTCGGTTCGGCGATTCGAGTGAGATCCATGTTGTCGGTGACATCCGCGAGTTTCACTACTCGTGCGATTGGGTTGCCTGCGGCGCGCTCAGCAGCGTCAAGCCGCCCTTCCCCTTCGCGCTTGGTAAGGGAATCGATGGCGTCGATCACCTCGGACGGAAACCCTTCGTTCACCAGGTCAGCGAGCGTCACCGTGGTGTCCTCCACCACGTCGTGTAGCACGGCGGCCATGCGCTCATACGGCAACTGCACCGCCAACATCAGACGCAATGGGTGGAAGATATAGGGAGCACCGGCCTTGTCGACCTGTCCAGCGTGCGCACGAGCCGCAATTTCGATCGCGCGTTCGATCGTACTCATGGTCTGGCTTTCGAAACTTGAAGAAGCCTGATCAGTATACGAGTTGCGAAGGGGGCAGAACGGGCCACGAGCAAGTGAATACAACACCCGACCTCGTTAGGTAGGGTCTACTGGCGCCGCGTCAGGCGCTGCTGCATCGGAAGCATTCTGTGGGGCAATGATCGGTTCTTCCGCTGCACTGGTTTCCACTTGCGCTATCTGCGAGCGCCGCCTGAGTCCTTTCGCCAACTCGAAGGCGGTCCGGGAAACCGCCTTCAACAGGCGATCCAGCCGCGCGAATTCCCGGTCGCAGGCCGGATTGGTGATGTAGCGACGCAGCCGTTGCAATTCCAGCATGCCCATCAGCTGATCGGTCTTCATGATCAGTTCCAGATAGCTGCCGCAGTACGGCGAGATGACTTCCGCGGGCACCAGCAGGGGGCCACTGCCGTAGCGCACCGAGGACATGGCGCCCTGCTCCTTCAGGATGTGAACCGC
The DNA here is from genome assembly GCA_966211475.1 of uncultured Neisseriales bacterium. Taxonomy (GTDB): domain Bacteria; phylum Pseudomonadota; class Gammaproteobacteria; order Burkholderiales; family Leeiaceae; genus Leeia. Next base: position 1,491 of record CBIHQA010000113.1, on the reverse strand, counting down.
GGCCTTGGTATATGTCGGACGCGGATCTCTCGGACGAAGACGAAGCAGACGACCGCGGTGAGCGCCGCGACTTGCTCGGCGAAATGGAAATCGCCGCGCGCATCATGATCACCGGCGGCGAAGAGCGCGAGAACGCCAAGCTTACCCGCGCCGACCGTTTCTTCATCCGTCAGGCGATCGTCGACGCCGCGCGCCATGGCCGCGAGGTAGGACTACCTACCGTGCGCCCGCAAGAGGTGGCCGAAGCGTTGATGGCACGCGCCCGCGACGCTGGAATGCCTGAACCGCGTCGGCAGCGTCTGTCGGAAATGGGGGAAGCGATGATGCTGTTCACCCAGGGCCTCGAAGGCCATTTCTTCAACCGCGACGGGCAACCGTGGCCCGATGTCGCGAGGTGGGTGATTGGCCGAAAAACACCTGGGGTTCGGTCTACCCACGCATCGGGCGCGTCACCCAACAGCAGACGGTGAAAGCCGCCGCGGTGCTCGCGCAGCGCGCGGGCGACGTGATCACCCGCAGCGGGCAACCGCATGTCTACGAACCGCTACCGTCGGACGGCACCCGCATGATCGGCAACTACCGGGTGTGGCTGCCACCGGCGCTCCGCGAACGCGACCCGAAGACGGGGAAATGGCAGGCGCTCGCCCCGCGCCCTGCGAAAACCTGCGAAGTGTTTGGGATGGACGATACCGCGAGTGCCGCCACCTGGGGAGACGACCGTACCGACCCGCAGGACGCCTACGCCTGGACGCTGTGGCGGCCCTATAGCTGCTGCCGGCGCGCCGGCCAATTCTTCCTGTTCGCGATCACCTTCTAGCGAGCATCTTGGAGCCCATCATGCCGCAATCCCGCTTGCTGATCCTGCCGCTGCTGCTCATCGCGCTATCGCAAACCGCGACCACCCAGGAGTTTCTGATGCCCGGAGAAAAGTCGACCATCTACTACAAGATCGGAGGTGGCGATCCGGTGTCGGGGGCGGCCAATCCACTGTCCGCCAGTGTACGCATTGGTCTGGGGGGCGCTGCGCGTCTGAATTACTCCTGCGGACGGTTTGACGCTGGGGTCACCATTCAGAACCTGATGAACGGGTTCTCGCAGCTCGGCACGCAAGTGACCAACGCGGTGCGCGCGGGAATCGCTTCGCTCCCGCTCTACATCCTGCAGCGGGCGTCGCCGGGGCTGTATGAACTCTTCCAGACCTATCAGAAGAAGGCCGAGCTCGAGTGGAGTGCGGCACTCAAGTCTTGCGAGGAGATGGAAGCCATCATCCGCGACGGCGGCAATCCCTACGAGGATTGGGTGAAGATGGCCAAGGGCGAAGGCTGGAAAGAGGTGTCGATCCGCACCGGCGACGCCGTGGAAGCCAAGCACGAGGTGGAAACCGAAGGTGGTGTGAATGGCGTGACCTGGATCGGCGGCGCGCGCACAGGTGGGCGCGCGCAGGACGCGATCGAGGTGATCCGTGACCTCACCCAGGCCGGCTACAACGTC
>CBIHQA010000112.1:0-9361 GCA_966211475.1 uncultured Neisseriales bacterium | reverse complement strand
TTCTTCAGGACGTGCTCCCCACCGCTGCCGGCTTGGCAGTGGCCGCTGCGCCACTGCGCTGGTTGGCCAGCACGGCCAGCAGGATCAGGCTGCCGCCGGCGATCTCCTCCATACCCAGCCGCACATCGAACACCGTCAGGTCCACCACCAGCGCCACCAGTGGATAGAGGAAGGAAAGGGTGGCGATCTGGATCGCTGCCAGCCGCTGGAAAGCGCTGTACAGCAGCACATACATCAGCCCGGTGTGGACCAGCCCCAGGGCGCCGACGGCCGCCCACTGACGCGGGCTGGGTGACAGGCCGGTCAGGCTGACCAGGGGCAGTAACACCAAGGCACCCAGGATCAGTTGCAGGGTGGCGATGCGGATCGGTGCCACGCCCTTGAGCTGCCGGGTGGCAAAGGTGGCCAACGCATACAGCACTGCCGCGCTCAAGGCCAATGCGATGCCCAATGGCGCCTGTCCGCCGCGCAGCGACGGCCCGGCGATCAGTGCCACGCCAAGCAGCGCCAACATCAGCCAGGCGATGCGCCGGCCAGTCAGCTTCTCCCCTTGCCACAGCACGGCCATCGTCAGCAGGAAGAAGGGCTGGGTGTGATAGACAACAGTCACCAGCGAAATCGGGCTGTAGTGGTAGGCAGTGAACAGCCCCAGCCAGTTGCCGACCAGCGCCAGCCCGCCTCCGACCAGCCACAGCCATTGCGATCGGGTCAGCGCCGGTGACCACAGCCGGCCTTGTGCCAGTAGCAACGCGCCCAGCACTGTGGCACCCAATGCACAACGGAACCACACCACGGTCAGCGGCGGCAGGCCGGTCTGGCTGACGAACCAGCCGATGGTGCCGGAGAGCGCCATGGCGATGCTCATTTGCCACAAGCTGGTTCGGCTGTCGGAGGGATTCATGATGGTGCTCCGGAGAGTGGCGGCGCAGGGCCGTCGATGCGCCCATTGTGTTTGTCGATCTACGGGTGAACAATCTGCCAATTGGTAAACATATCGTTGATCTATGGGCGACAATCTGGAATTGAGCTTGCTGGCTGAAATGGCTACCTTCACCCGGGTGGTGGAGTCCGGCAGCTTTTCGGAAGCCGGACGGCAACTCGGCATGACCAAGTCGGCGGTCAGCCGGCAGGTATCGCGGCTGGAGAGCGCGCTTGGCACGCGGCTGCTGATGCGGACCACCCGGCGCCTGCACCTGACCGAGGCCGGCGAGGCGGTCTACCAGGCCTGCGGCGACATGGTGGCGGCCGCGCGCGCCGCCACCGAGGCGGCCGGCCGGTTCAGCGAAGGGCCGCGCGGCCTGCTGCGCGTCAGTGCGCCGATGGCCTACGGCAAGATCCGCCTGGCGCCGCTGCTGCCTGAGTTCCTCGCCCGCTATCCGGACGTGGATGTGCAGCTGGTGCTGAGCGAGCGCATTGTCGACCTGGTGGAGGACGGCATGGACGTCGCCATCCGCATCGCAGCCGAGCTGGCGCCCGGTCTGGCAGCGCGCCGGCTGGCACCGCTCCACTACCTGTTGTGCTCGTCGGGCACTTATCTCACGGCCCATGGCGAACCAGCGCAGCCGGCTGACCTGGCCAACCACAACTGCCTGCACCTGGGGCACGGCCCGTTCGGCGCCCGCTGGCAGTTCGAGCGGAATGGCCAGCGAGCAGCCGTGTCGGTGCGCGGCCGTCTGACGGTGAACCACAGCGAAGCCATGCTCGAGGCGGTCCGGCGCGGCGTGGGCATCGGCATGATGCCGGCCTTCACTGCGGATGCCGCCTTGCAGACGGGCGAAGTACGCGCGGTGCTGCCGGAATGGCGAGTGGTCGAGCCTTACCTGGGCACCGTGTGGGCGGTGTACCACCCCACACGCCACCTGGCGCCCAAGACACGGGTGTTCATCGATTTCCTGGTGGAGGCGCTGGGCAACCCGCGTGGAGAGGGGTAGGCGTCATTCCACAGACGGCGCCACCAGCGCCCGCCGCTCGATCGGCACCGACATCACGATGGAGGTGCGCGTTTCGCCAAAATGATTGATGCGGCCCAGGAAGCCTTCCAGATGGCCGATGTCCGGGCAGACTACCTTCAGGATGTAAGAGTCCGCGCCGGTCACGTGGTAGCACTCCAGCACCTCGGGCATGGACCGCAACTGTTCGAGGAACTTCGCCTTGTAGGGCTGCGGTGCCGTGATGCCGATCATCGCGGTGATGCCGTAGCCCACCTTGTCCGGCTGCACCACTGCCTGGTAGCCGCGGATCACGCCGGCTTCCTCCAGCCGCTTCACCCGTTCCGACACGGCGGGGACCGACAATGCCACCCGCTTGGCCAGCTCGGTTAGCGACAGGCGGGCATCCTGCTGCAGCGCGTCGAGGATTTTCCAGGCTTTCTTGTCGAGATCCGGGGACATTCAGGCGACTCCTTGAAAGTACCTCACGATTTTAGGACAAAGCGTCGATTCACCATAAAAATCGCCTGTGGTGACCGGCGCAAACCCGGCAAGCTGATACCTGTGATGGTCAGGGTTTGCCGAGCTGCATCCCGGCACGCCCAATTTGTAGATGGATTGAATATGGACGTTTCCCTGTTTACCCGAGCCCTGTTGATCGGCCTGTCGATTGCCGCACCGGTCGGCCCGATCGGCTTGATGTGCATCCAGCGGACCCTGGCATTCGGGCCACGCACCGGCTTCGTCAGCGGCCTGGGAGCTGCGACCGCGGACGCGGTCTACGGCGCGCTGGGCGCCTTCGGCGTCACCGCGCTCACTGCCTGGCTGGTGTCGCTACGCACACCGCTCGCCCTGATCGGCGGGTTGTTCCTGTGCTGGATGGGCATCCAGATGCTGCGCGCCGCGCCGCCGCCGCCCTCGGGCAAGACCGACGCGCCCCGTCAGGCGGCCGGCGCCTTCCTGTCCATCTTCTTGCTGACCATGGCCAACCCGATGACGATCCTGTCCTTCGTCGCCGTGTTCGCCGGCCTGGCCGGCGGACAGGCAACCGGGCCGCTGGGCGCCACTACCATGGTTGCCGGCGTGTTCGCCGGTTCGGCGCTGTGGTGGCTCACGCTCGCCGGCAGCGTCGCCTGGCTGCGCGAACGGATGGACGCCCGGGTAATGCGCGGCATCAACCTGCTAGCCGGCGCGCTGGTACTGGGGTTTGGGCTGTGGCAGTTGTCACGGCTGGTGTAGGTGAGTCTCTGAACGGTAGACATTTGCGGCGGCACCAGCCGCATGCCGCTTGATGAGGGGCATGCGGCACTTGCCAATGCTGGATTCTTGGATTATAAAATTAACAAATTTGTTAATTTTATAATCCATGGACAAAGTCTTTGAAGCACTGGCGTCCCGTGCCCGACGGGAAATCCTTGCCTACCTATCGTCGGCCGAGCTGACCACATCCGAACTGGCGGAACGGTTCTCGATGAGTGCGCCGGCGATCTCCCGGCATTTGTCGGTGCTGGAGAACGCGGGGCTGGTGAACAGTGAGCGCCGCGGGCAGTTTGTCTACTACAAGCTAAACCGCGACAACCTGGTGAACACCCTGACCGGCTTCGCCTTTGAGCTGTGCCCGGTCTCGCGTCCCCTGAAGCAGGAATCGAAGTCGCTTTCCAAGCGCAAGAAATCCGCCTGAGTTTCAAGCCTGAATCTTCAGCACAGCATGAGGAGCACCAGATGAAAACGCAGCCGCAGAGCCTCGCCCATCATCGTGTATCCGCAAGCGACCCGGTCGATGTGTGCCAAGGAATCGTGAAGTGGTCTCCCAGGAAGTCCATCTGGTTTTTCGGCATGCTGTCCGCTGCCGTGGTGGGCGGTGCGATGACCTTCTCCTGGGGCGCGCTGGTCTTGTTCCTGGCGACGACGGGATGCGTGCTGTTGCTGGGGCATTCGCTGGGAAGCCACCGCAAGCTGATCCATGACAGTTATGCCTGCCCGCGCTGGCTGGAATACCTGCTGGTCTATTTCGGCGTGCAAGTCGGGTTGGCAGGCCCCATCGGCTTGCTGCGGCAACACGAATTGCGGGATTTCGCACAACGCATGCCGGATTGCCACGATTACCTTCGGCACGGACGTGGATTCTGGCGCGACGCCTGGTGGCAACTGGCGTGCGAGCTGGAGTTGGCGCATCCGCCCGTCATTCGCATCGAACAGCGGGTGGCCGCCGATCGCTTCTACCAGTTCCTGGAACGCACCTGGATGGCTCAGCAGCTTCCGTGGGCCATCCTGTTCTTCCTGTGGGGCGGCTGGGGCTTTGTGTTTTGGGGCGTCTGTGCCCGTGTCGCTGCAGGGGTGCTGGGGCACTGGTTGATCGGCTACTTTGCACACAACCAAGGGCAGATGCACTACCAAGTGGACGGGGCCGCCGTGCAAGGGCGCAACATCCTGTTCACCTCGCTGCTGACCATGGGCGAATCCTGGCATAACAATCACCACGCCTTTCCGGGCTCGGCCAGGCTTGGCTTGTTCGCCGGCGAATGGGACCCGGGTTGGTGGATGTTGAGGCTGCTGCAGCGGGTAGGGCTGGTTTGGAATTTTCGGCTGCCGGCCCAGATGGCACATCGCGAAGAGCTGCAGGCGGTCGACCAAGCGGGGGGTGCGCTCTTGGTCACCCAAGGAAAAACGCAGAAAGGGCCGGACCGACAGGGCTGGTATCAGACATGGATCGAAGCCCGTGCCGCGCTTGGCCGTGGGGCGGTGGGAAGGAGCTCTCTGAAGGTCCAGTGGCCGGGGGCGACCATTCCCGAATCCGTGTTGGGCGGAACGTCAAGATCGATACCGACCCGGCATCGCGCAGACTCACCCTGCTGGTTGGGAGCCGTCGGATCAACGGACTGCCGGCGCTGTGTATCGCGAACGGATATCGTAATCTTGTGGCGCGGGCAGCGGCGCATGTCATGCTGCCGGTTGCCGTGTTGTATGAGAGGGCGAGAAGCGTCTAGTGCTTGCCCAGGAACGTCTGCCCTTCGGGGATTTGAACCCACCCTATCCGAAACCCATGCTGCCCCAACTCGCCCGGCGCCAATACGGCGCCAACCCCGGTTCGCACCACCACGACTTCGTGCAGCTGTTGTTCTGCACCGAGGGCGGGTTGGAGCTCGACGTGGCGGGGCATGCGGAACGGCTGGGGCCGGGGCGGGGGTCTGTGATCCCGGAAGGGGAGCGGCACGACTTTGCCGGGCGGGGGCATAACGTCTGCCTGGTGCTGGACCTGCCGCTGTCGGATGCGCTGGCCGCGGAAGCGGCGGGACGTCTGGAGCGGGCGGGGCAGGTGGTGGTGGCACCTTCTGACTGGACGATGCTCGCTTACCTGGCGGGCGAATTGGTACGGGTGCCGGATGATGCACTACTACAAGCCGCAGCCCCTGCCTTGCTGCTGCGACTGCTGGAGCGGGAGCCGGTGCGGCGTCCACGAGGGCGCACGCTGCCGTTGGCGGCCTTGACCGACTACATCGACGCCCATTTGACCGATGCGCTGGATAACGCCGCGCTGGCCGCGCGCTGCTACTTGTCGGTGGCGCAGTTCGTAACGCGTTTCCAGGCGGAGGCCGGCAGCACGCCGCAGGCCTATGTGCGGGAGCGGCGGCTAGCGAAGGCGCTGATGCTATTGGACGAGGGCGTGCCGGTGGCGGTGGTAGCGGCGCGGGTGGGGTATGCATCGCCTTCCGCGCTGACGGCCGCGTTGCGCCGGGAGCGGGGCGTCACGCCACGGTCGTTGCTGCGGTAGCGGGATTTCCTCGGCCGAACTTCAAGGCAGCCACCATGCTAAGCATGGCGGTGCGGGGTCGGATGCCAAGCCTGCCGGCGATGTTCCTGCGGATAAATCCGGGTTTCGAACCATTGCAGCAGCTTGGCGGCGGCCGGGGCGCGGTCGCTGCTCAGCCAGTGGTGCAGGCCCCCTTCCGAAAAATAGCGGTGCAGCCCGAAGCGGCGCCGGTCGTAGGCGACCAACCGGTCTTCGATCTCGCTGGGTGGGCGGTGGCCGAGCGCACGGTACACATCACGGTCGACAAACCATAGCTGGCCGCCGATGCGGGTGGCCCGCAGCGGATGGCCGCGATACTCGTAGTAGGTGCCTTCCCAGGGGCCGAATACGCTGCGGCGGGCCTGATAGGCAAGCCAGGCGAACAGGTCGACCAACGGCCGCGCGATCAGGATTCCCCACAGCAGCACGCTGGCCACCGCACCCAACCGACCCTGCCATAGCCACAGCAAGTAGGTGATACCGCTGCCCAGGGCCAGCCGTACCAGCAAGCTCCAGAACGAGATGGAGTCGTTGCCGGATTCGTCGCGATTGCCCATGACCGCTGCTCCCGCAGGAGACACGCTTTCAGTGTAGCGAGCCCCGATGGGGTGGGGGGCCCGTCCATCCGTTGGCGCCGCCACTTGTCCGCGTTGCGCGACGATTCACCCGGCTTTCGCGACGATCGATGCGTGCACCGCCGCCTACACTGCACGCATTTCCGTCCGGAGCACCGATCATGGCCCTGTTCGCGGCCCTTGCCGCCATCGCCCTGTGGGGCACGCTGGCGACCCTGGGGGTGGCGTTGTCGCACCTGCCCCCCTTCCTGCTGACCGGCATCGCGCTGACTATTGGTGCTTTGCCGGGCCTGGCCCGCTGGCGCGACTGGCGGGTGAATGGCCGCACGCTGGCGCTGGGGGTCTACGGCCTGTTCGGCTTTCACTTTCTGCTGTTCATGGCGCTGCGCTTTGCGCCGCCGGTGGAGGCCAACCTGGTGAACTACACCTGGCCACTGCTGATCGTGCTGCTGACGCCGGTGTTCCTGCCCGGCTGGCGCTTGTCGGTGTGGCATGTGGTGGCGGGCTTGCTGGGGTTCGCCGGTGCGGCGGTGGCGATCCTGGCCGGGCGCGGCATTGGCGGCGGTGGTGGCTGGGGCTTCGTGTTCGCGGGGACGTCGGCCTTCGTCTGGGCTAGTTATTCCCTGGCGAGCCGGCGGGTGCCGCCGTTCCCGACGGCTGCGGTGGGCGGCTTCTGCCTGGTATCAGGCCTGCTGGCGATCGCCTGCCACCTGCTGTTCGAGCCCCGCGTGGCGATCAGCGCGGCGGACGGCCTGCGCTTGCTGGTGTTGGGCCTCGGGCCGATGGGCGCCGCCTTCTACCTATGGGATATGGCGATGAAGCGCAGTGACCCGCGTCGGGTCGGCGTGCTGGCCTACCTGACGCCGTTGCTGTCGACGCTGCTACTGCAGTTGTATACGGGGCGGCCGTTTGGCCTGCATGTGGCGGTGGCGGCGGCGATGATCGTGGGGGCGGCGTTGCTGGTGGTGCGGGCGCCGTCAGGGCAGCAGGCTTGATGGCAGGGCGCGCCACAGCGCCCATGTCCCCCAACTGATGAGCAGCGCCCCGGACAGCCTGGGCAGCCAAATGCCGGGGAGGGTCTTTTCCAGCAAGACGAACACGCTCAGTGCCGCCACCCACAGCAGGTTCATCACGCCGACCGCGAACAGCACGCACATCAGCGCCCAACAGCAGCCGACGCAGTACAGGCCATGGGCGAGCCCTAGACGCCAGGCGTCCCGCCAGTGCGTCAACGGGTAGCGCAGCAAGAAGCTCAGTGGCGAGCGGCACTGGTCCAGGCAAGCGCGTTTGGCGGGCATCCACTGATAAAGGCCAGCCCCGATCAGGATCAGTGCACCGATCCCGGGGCTGGCTTGCATCGCCATCGGGGAGGACAGAGCGAGATGTTCCAGCGCCTGTTGCAGCAGCGTGGCCAGCAGGCTGAAGCCGCTCCACACCAAGATGTAGGCGGACGTGAACAGCGCGACACGGGCCGCCGGATGCGACTGCCGCCCGGCCACCCGCCGGAACAGCAGGATCATCGGCATGGCGCTGGGCAGCATCATGCCGGCCATCATGACCACCCACATTGCCAGCCGCAGCGACAGGTCGCCTATGGTCCATGGCGTGGGCGGCATCGGCATGCCGGCCATTTCCGGCATCGCCATTGCGGTGGCCATGCGGCGTAAGACCAGCCAAGCCAGTACCACCGTGGCGACGATGCTCAGCACGACCGCCGCCTCGCCCCGTCCGTCACGGGACGCAGCGGGGGCCGAGGGGGCGTCGGTGGCGGAGGTTGGCGAGGTCAACGGACCACGCCATGCCGGTTCATATTGATGCGGGCAAAGTGGCCGTGACCGCCTTTCGACGAGATGGCGATCTCGCCCCGGGCCGAGTAGGTGGAGCTGGCCATTTCGGCTTCGGTGAATTCGAAGCCGTTCGGCAGTTGCAGCCGGGCGCGGTGAGCTTGGCCGGTCACCGGGTTGCGGATCGGTTCGCCCATGGATTCCAGCACGCCGGGCACCGCGATGCGGGCGGTGCGCTCTTCCAGGTCGATCGACAGCTCAATCGGTGCGCTCTGGGGTTCGCGCATGTCGTTGATCATCATACTAAACACCTGGAACACGGTGGCGCCGGGGTCGGTCTCCTGCCCCGACAGGATGGTCAGCAGGGCGTTCTTCTGGGCTTCGCTGGCGCGTTCGTCGATGAACACCTGGGCGCGACCGTTGCCCTGGTGAATGGCACCTGGCCAGGCGAAGGTGCCGACCCATTTCAGGCCGTCCAGCGAAATGCCGTCGAAATCGCCCTTTTCGATCTGCATGCCGACCACGGCTTCGCATTTCCCCTGGCTCGGCAGCGAGTTGAACTGGCAGGGGCAGCCCCAGTTGCAGTTGCAGGCGGCGAATTCGACGCCCTGCATGCGCCATTGCACATCGGCCATGATCGGTTCTCCGTGATGGGAAAGAGGAGGAAAACGGGCTGCCCTGTAGGCTCAAGCTAGCACAGACGGGTGGCCGTTCAATGCGGCCAGATATGCGGCTGCCGGCCGGAAGGCTGGAGCGGATGGGGCTGCTTTGCTGCGGAAGGGAGATCAAAGCGAGCACCACTCGCCGCCACGGCTAGCCATATGTCATGATGGCGCCTTTTTGCTGGAGAGGCGGATGCGCAGGACAGTGCTGATTGGCGTTGGGGCCGTGCTTGGCGTGGTGGTGGCGGTTGCCGGCTACCTGCTGATCTCGACCCACCACAAGGTCGGGCAGACGGCCGCCCAGGCCGAGCTACCCGCCTGTGCGACCACGACGCCGGTGATCGCTGATCCCACCAAGAGCGAGCAGGTATTGCGGGCGCTGTACGGGCCGACCATCCAGGTAAAAGATCCCGTGCTGCCGGACGAAACCTACCTGGCGGCGATAGGCTCCCCCGCCTTTGAAGATACCAAGCTGCGCGGGGAATGGTCCGACACCCTGCAGACCGTGGCGGATCGAAAGCTGCTGACCTTGAACGGCAAGAAGACCTGGCTGGTGATCCTGGAAAGCGGCGGGCTCGAGCCGACCGAAAACGGTGCCGCCCCCGAACCCCAGACCTGCGAC
>CBIHQA010000111.1:0-9385 GCA_966211475.1 uncultured Neisseriales bacterium | reverse complement strand
GTGCCCCCGTCATATCTGATTATTCCCTCTGTATATATTAAAGAGATTGATGGGTTATTTTTTATTGTCTGCATGACTATGTTCGTTACTTATAACACTTTATGTGTTGTATAAAACACGAATAATTTATCCATTATTTTTTTCTTTTGAGTGTGGAAAATTCATTGTCTGATAATTCGGAATGGATCGGTAATATTTACTGAATTCGGTAATCATTAGATGTTTTGTAAGCTTTGAGCAAGCTGCTGACGATGCAAATTTAGCGTTTGGGGTGGCCAATGCCTGTCCAATAGGATGGGGAACCCGCAAACGCTTGCCACGTCTCATTGCGGGTCGCGAGGGGGCGCGGTAAATATGAAGAGTCCGCTACACTCCGTATTTCAAATTTTGCCGATGTCTTATCGAATAGAACTTACCGGTGGCTGGATTTCGCGCGTACAATTAATTCGTGTTTGCCCAGTTTGCCGAAAGCAATGCAGCCTCTTCTATTCGGATGAAATGTCTTTCCCGAGTCGGGAATTGGCTGAGCGGCATGCGGTAAATCTTGGCCTGAAAGCACTTGCTGGAGAATGCCGGGCGCTATATCAGCGGAAATTGGCGTGCCATTAGATGCGATCCCGGCTTGTTCCAGATGACGAGTCATCCCCTTGGGGCGGATGTGGTCTGTCCGCCCGTCTTTTTTCAACCCTATGCATCGACTACGCGAGGACGATCCGCCCGGCCTCTGCCGCGGCCCCGATCTCCATGCGAGAGGGGAATTACCAATGGTATGGATCACCGTTGCCGACTATCCGGATGCGCAGGAGGACCAGGAGCGGGCCTGGGACGCCTTGCGGGACTACCTCGTCAAGCAGCCGACCGATGTGCTGGTGCTGCCCGAAATGCCCTTCAGCGATTGGTGCTACGAGGCAGCCCACCCGGATGTAGAAGTCTGGCAGCGGGCGGTGGACGAGCACGAACAAATGATCGCGCGCCTGCCGGAGCTGGGGGTGCAAATGGTAGCGACCTCGCGACCGATACGGGTCGGCGCCAAGCGCTTCAGCCAGGCCTTGCTGTGGTCCCGCGACACCGGATCCCACGCCGCACACAACAAGTTCTACCTACCGGACGAGACGGATCACCACGAAGCCCGCTGGTTCGACCAGGGCGACCGCTGGTTCGTACCGGTTAAAACCGATCTGATGCGCATCGGCTTCGAACTCGGCGCCGAGATGCTGTTTCTCGAACATGCCCGCGAACTTGGCCAGTTGGGTGCACAACTCATCGCGCAGCCGCGTGCCTGCGATGGCCACCGGCACTGGCTGATGGCCAGTGCGCTATCCGGGGTCGTCTCCGGTGCCTTCGTCGCCACCGCAAACCGAAGCTGCAATTACCGCCGGCCGTTCTCCGGCGGCAGCTACGTGTTCTCGCCCGATGGCGACGTGCTGGTCTTCACCACGCCCGACCGTGCCTTTGCCTCTGTGCGCATCGACCTGACCGAGGTCAAACGCGCCAAGTCGGTCTTCCCCCGGACCTTGTGCCTGCGATGAGGGGCAGGGCTGCAAGGGCAGGGCGCTACCCTTCGTCCCGCCCCGCCGTGAATCGGCGCTGATTCGCCGCATACTTGAGTTGGCGTCCATCGGCGCCTGCCTGGTGATTTTATTTTAGTGTTGACTAATGAATTAGTTGATACTAATGTTTGTTGCATGACCGACCCCACCCTCATCAACACCGTCATGCGTGCGCTCGCCGACCCTACCCGGCGGGCCGTCTACGAGCGCATCGCCGGTGCCAACGAAATCACCGTGGCCGAGCTGACGCGCGGCAGCGGCGTGACGCAGGGCGCCATCTCCCAGCACCTGAAATCCCTGAAACAGGCCGGCCTGGTGGCAGAGCGCCCCGAAGGCCGCAACGTCTACTACCGCGCCCAGCCGGAAGGCCTGGCGCCGCTGGCCGACTGGATGAGCCACTACGCCGTGTTCTGGCGCGAGCGGTTCGCCGACCTCCGCACCCTCCTGAAGGAAATCGACCCATGAACGAGCCCACCTTGCCCGCAGGAACCCGCGACGCCACCCAAGACATCGTGGTGGAAGATGTCTTCCCCCACGCGCTGGAGACGATCTGGAAAGTACTGACCACCGGCGATCTGATGGCCCGCTGGATGATGCCGCCGACCGGCTTCCGACCGGTGCCCGGCACCCATTTCACCTTCCAGACCCGCCCGGCGGGGGAATGGGATGGCACCATCCGCTGCGAAGTGCTGGAGGTGATTCCCCACCAACGCCTGGTCTACGCCTGGCAGGGCGGCCACGAAAGCAATGTCGGTTATGGATCACGGTTGGACACGGTGGTGACCTGGACGCTCACCCCGGTGGAAGGCGGCACGCGGCTGCGCGTGGTACATGCCGGCTTCGTGATCCCGAAGAACGAAACGGCCTACCAGAACATGAGCGAAGGCTGGAAGACGGTGCTGCAGCGGCTGGGTGCGTTTTCTGACACCTTGCACTGATGCAACCACAGCGCACCGCTTCCCAAGGAGAACAGACATGACCACCCCCTACACCGGCGGCTGCGCCTGCGGCGCCATCCGCTACGACATTGCTGCCGAACCGATGGCCATGGTCGACTGCCAGTGCCGCGACTGCCAGCACGATAGCGGCACCGGCCACGCCTCGCACCTGGCCTTCCCGCGTGACAAGGTCAAGCTCACCGGCGAAGCCAGCCACTGGGACATGGTCGGCGACAGCGGCAACGTAAAAACGCGTGGTTTCTGCCCCCGCTGCGGCTCGCCGGTCTATATGACCTTCGCCGCTAACCCCGGGGTGTTCACCGTGCGTGCCGCCAGCCTGGACGACCCGTCCCGCTACCGGCCGCAACTGGTGACCTACCGGGTGCGCGGCCATGCCTGGGATCATCTCGATCCGAACGTGCCGAAGTTCGAGCGGATGCCGCCGTCGGCGTGAGGTCCTTCAGCCGAGGGCGACCGGGCCAAGGAAGCGTGCAACTCGCGCTACGACCCACACCGCCTGTTCCCGATGCGGAACATGCCGTACGCCGGGCAGGATCTCCAGCTGCGCAGGCCCGGCGACGCCTTGGGCGATGGTCTGCGGATGTCGGACCGAACCGTATTCGTCCTGCTCGCCATGGATTACCAGCACCGGGCACTGCACCTGTGGCAACACCGGCGCCAGCGACCAGTCGGCGAAGGCGGGCGACAGCCAGGTGTCGATCCAGGCATCCAGCACCCAGCGGGTTTTCTCGCCGTGAAACCGCCGCAACCGTTCGAAGGATTCCGGCTGCGCGAACAGTGCCTTGGCCTCCAGGATGCCGGCGCGGGTACGGTCTTCCACGAAGGCCTGGGCGGATTCGGTGACCAAGGCCTCGCAGGCATCGGCGTACCGCGCCGCGCAATGCACCGCCATGCCGCCGCCCACGCTGTGGCCGAAGGCGACGAAGCGGTCGAAGCTCAGTTGCGCCTGCAAGGCGGGGAAGAACGCCTCCGCCTCCTGCTGGATGAAGTCGATGCCCAGCGCATCCGTCCTCGCGTCGGAATCGCCGAACCCCAGCCGGTCGTACCCGATCACTGTCCGCCCGGCGTGCTCGCACAGCAACGCCGGGAAGTCGCGCCACAAGCCGATGCAGCCGAGCGAATCGTGAAACAGCAAGATCGGTGCCCCACCGGCCGGCTGCGCGGGTTGCCAGCGCCGTGCCTTGATGCGGCTCCGTCCGGTTTCTACCCAATGGTCTTCGACCGTGTGATCTGCGGTACGCATGCAATCAACCCAGCAGATGGCGGAGCAAGCCGGTGGAGAGGATGCCGATCAGCACCGTCGGCAACACCGACAGGCGCGATGCGGCCAGCAGCGTGATCGCCAGCGCCAGCAGGTTGGCCGGCTTGTCGGATACGAAGGCCGGAGCGATGACGGAAACCAGCACGCAACCCGGCACGCTTTCCATCACCGACCGCATGCGTGGGCTGAGCGTGTGGTTGCGGAGTGCCACATAGCCCAGCACCCGTGTCGCGTAGGTGGAAACGGCCATCAGCACGATGGTCAGCAGGGTCGGCAGGCTGATCATGCGCCTTCTCCCCAAACCAGCGCAGCCATCAGGCCGGAGGTGGCACCCGCCGCCACATACCATGCCCCCGGCACCCACCGGTACACCAGCGCCGCCACCACCATGCTGACCAGCCAGGGCCGGCTGGCCCGATAGCCCTTCCACATCCCCCGCAGCAGCACCAGGAAAACGGCGGTGAACGCCATGTCGAAGCCGAACTGTTCCACATTGCCGATCACCGGCCCCAGTGCCGCCCCGAGCGCGGTGAAGACTACCCAGGTCAGGTACAGCCCGGCCGACACCCCCAGGTAGTAAGGCGTGCTGATCCGCGAATCCGACCGTTGCTGCGCGTCGGCCAATGCCATCGCCCAGCTTTCGTCGCACATGAAGAACAGGGCTGGCAGCGCCCGCCGCACCGGTAGATGTCGCAGGTAAGGCGCCAATGCCGCCCCCATCAGGATGTGACGGCAGTTCACCAGGAAAGACATCGCCACGATCAGCAGGATGTGCGGCGGCGAGGTCCACAGCCGCATCGCCGCGAACTCCGAGCCGCCGCCGAAGTTCAGGCCGGTCATCAGCGGCACTTCCAGCACACTCAGCCCCTTCTGGGCTGCTTGCGCCCCCAGTACCAGGGCAAACGGTACGAAGCCCAGCATGACGGGGACCGATGCACGCACGCCGCGCCACGTCTCGGATGGGGTTGCGGTGCGGTGGGGTAGCGGGATGGTGGATTGCAGGCTATCCATGAAACCTCCTGTTGATGCTTCATTTTCTGCCATCAGGGCTGGAATTTGGTTGCGTTGTTGCCATTAATTGCGCATAACTTGGCATGAGTAGATTAATAATGTAGTTTCATTGAAACCAGATGCCAAAATGGGAATCAACGTGGAATTGGACCTGATCGACCGCCGCATCCTGCGCGCCCTGCAACGCGACGGCCGGCTGCAGAATGTGGAGCTCGCCAAGGAGGTCGGCCTATCCCCATCGCCCTGCCTGCGGCGGGTCCGGCTACTGGAAGAGGCCGGCGTCATCGAGCGCTATGTCGCGGTGCTCGATGCCGCCAAGGTCGGCAAGGGGCTATCGGTGTACGCACGCATCTGGCTCAAGGGACAGGATGCGGAGACGGTGGACCATTTCACCGATGCCATCCGGCAACTGCCGCAGGTGGTGGAATGCCACCTGATGGCGGGGGATTGCGACTTCCTGCTGCGGGTGGTCGCAGCGGACCTGGATGAATACCGGCAATTCCAGATCGACCACCTCACCCGCATCCAGGGTGTGCAGAGCGTGAAGACCGAGATCCCGATGCAGAAGATCAAGCTGACGTCGGAACTGCCGGTTTGAGAGGCTGCCTGCGCAACCCATCCGGACTTACCCCAAAGCGTTTGCGGAACACCTTGCACAGATAGCTGGCATCCTGCAGCCCCACCTCGTCGGCCAGCAACGCCAGCGGATGGTGGGAATTCAACAGCCGCCACCGCACATGCTGCAACCGCATTTCCTGCCAGTAGTCATGGGCGGATTGGCCGAACTGGGCCTGGAACAGCCGGTCCAGCTGGCGGCGGCCGATACCGATCTGCGCGGCCAGTTCATCGATGTGGGTCTTGTCGCCCAGGCGGCTGCGCATCAGGGCAATGGCCCGGCCGATGTGGCGGCCGGCGTAGGCGTCCTCGTCGAGTGACGACAGCCAGTGGCCTTGGGCGCGGGGCGCGTCGACCAGCATGTCAGCCAGGCCTTTCAGGGCGCGGGTGCGGCCCAGGTGCCGAGCCAGCAGCTCCACCGCCAGATCGATGGCGGCGCTGCCGCCGGCACAGCTGATGCGCGCGCCGTCCAGGCAGTAGAGCTGCTCTTCCACCACCTGGATGGCCGGGAAGGCCGCGCGGAATTCCTGTCGATGCCGCCAATGCACTGCCACCCGGTGGCCGTTCAGCAAGCCGAGCGCCGCCAGCAGGAAGCAGGCGTTGTCGATACTGACCAGCGTCACCCCCTGCGCCGCGGCCTCCCGCAGCAGCGGGCCGTATTCCGCCGCCACCGCCTGGCTGCCCCGCGCCGTGCGGCCGCCGAACACCACCAGGTAGTCGTGCTCCGCCAGCCGGATGTCGCCCGGCGTCACCTGGATCTCGGCTGCCACGCCACTACTGCTGACCACGTGCCCCGGTTGCAGCCCCAGCACCTGCCAGCGGCAATGCCGCTGCCGGCTGTAGTCTGCCTCGTCGGCGGAAAACCGCAGCTTGTCCAGAAAACCACCAAAGGGCAGCAAGGTGAACTCCGGCACCGGCAACAGCAAAAAGCTGACGTCGGGCTGCGTGTCGCCGTCGTCGGGCGGGGAGGGGGAGGGCAGTTCCGGCGGAATCATGGCGAAGGCACACCGATGGAGAGTGATGTCCAGAAATTACCGCAATACAGCCTGATATTGCCATCCAATTTCGGGCCTGCCGCATAGACTGGTGGCAAACCCAGCCCCGACAGGAGCACCCCATGAGCTTGCAAACCTGGCTGTTCTACCTGATGGCCGCCACCGGCCTGTCGCTGACCCCCGGCCCCAACGGACTGCTGGCACTCACCCACGGTGCGCTCTACGGCCACCGCAAGACGCTCTACACGGTGAGCGGCGGCGTGATTGGCTTCGTGCTGCTGATCGGTCTGTCGATGTGCGGCATCGGTGCGCTGCTGCAGGCATCGGCCAAGGCACTGATCGTGCTGAAACTGGCCGGTGGCCTCTACCTGGTCTGGCTGGGCATCCAGCTTTGGCGCTCGCCGGCCATGCGGCTCGATGTGGAGGAGGGCGTTGCAACCCGCTCCGGCCGCGCGCTGTTCGGCCAGGGTTTCGCCTCTGCCATCTCCAACCCCAAGGTGATCCTGTTTTTCGGCGCCTTTTTGTCCCAATTCATCCACCCGCAGCGCCCGCTGTGGCCGCAGTTCCTGATCATGGCCACGACCTTCGCAGTGATCGAATTCGGGGTGGAGTATGCGTTGGCGAGGTTGGCGCACCGCATCCGGCCGAAGCTGGAGCGGGCGGGGCGGCGGTTCAACCAGGTATGCGGTGGGGTGTTTGTGCTGGCGGGGGTGGGGTTGACGGTGAGTCGGTGAGGAGAACCTCCCGCACCTCGGCAATTCACAATCCCTGGTTAGTGGTGCGGAGGTTAACGTCCTCCGTTCCACCAACGCTTTACTTGAGCCCACCAGCCAGAATTTTGCTCACGGAAATATGCATCGCGACGCCGTACTTCACCTTGGCGCCCATAGAGCACTTCGGCTTCCGATAGGACTGGTGCCCAAACCACAGACCCATTTTTGATGAAGTAGTGTGAGCGACATGGCTTTTGCCAGTTGCCAATGGATGGATAGAGGCTAGGGCCTTTGCGCTCATTAGTAAATTTCCAACCCAATGGCCCCAGCTGAGTGCGTACCTTCTCGCCGCAGCCGCAGGCGCACAGATGCGCTGCCGTCTGATATTTCTGCGAGACGTAAAGCACTCCTGGCTCTAGTTTCGAAGGCATGAACTCAACAAGTTGTAGCCGCATGCGATCAATTGTCATCTGGGACCAACAGCGAAAGGTTGTCCAGCGTCAAGAGCAACTGATTCAAGGGGGCTGGCCCCGCATAGAACCCGCGGATCTGCTTGAAGCGAAGAACGGCCAACGCCGCATTCAAGGCGTTGAGCTCGGCGATTTGGATATTGCTCTTGTAGAGGTCGTCCGGCGGATCGGTCTCTGGCACATAGCCTTTGCTGCGTACGGTGTGACCGCTATCGTGAGGGAAGTAGGTTGTTCGCACTGTTCCGCTGATCGACCCGCCGTGTCGTTTCAAACCCATCCCCACGTCAATGAAAGGGATGTTCTTTGAGATTAGCAAGTCGATGATGCGCTTACGCGAGCTTCCTTTGTCGACGGACACGAATGCGAAGGTGACGTCGTTGAGCTCCGCCGCTGACATCTCGTCAATGAATAGCGGCTTTATGGTGAGCCCGTGGCGAAAATTCTCGTAGCGCTTCCGGTAAACCTCGGCCTTGGATTGGCGCAGTTCGGCACCTTCCTCCATGTCCAGGCGCCCTGGTGAACGAAAGGCGTTATGCACAAAGAAACTATCAGGATCGAACCCGCGAATTTCCCGAACCGGCGTCTTCACCAAGAAGTCGAGCACGTAACTACCGCTTCCGCCTAGGCCGATGATGGCTATCACGTCGTTTTCAAACCGTCTGGCCAGATCTGAGATCTCCGCCCGGCTGGTTAGCGTGTCCCGGAGCTTGAAAACCGTGTTTGACGTTTCCTCTTCGTAATCGCGGAAGGTGCAGGGACTGACATCGAACCGTGCCATTGCGGGACCACAGACCATCGCAACGTAGCTCTCGATCTTTTCAAAGTGATCGTCGTAGGGGCGAGGTTGGCCGCTGTCCTTGAGCTTGTGCGAGAACCGCTGCCTGACGATAACATCTCGGCAACGTTCGCTAAGATCGAGCTGCGCCTCCCCGCCGCCCAGACCTCGAATGACCTCACCGTCGAGCCCAAACGGGCGCGGCGCCGCAAAATAGATCTGGTGATCCTCAGGGCGGACCTTGGTCTGATCCTCGAAGACCAGCTTCCCCACGAACGCCGACCACTGCAACTGCCCCTCAGAATCAAGGTAGGGGATATCCCGGACGACCAGGTGATTGCTATCAACGGCCAGCGCATAGCCCTTTTTGAGAAGCCGCTGCAGGTCCGGATTATGACTCGCCAGTGTCTTTAACATAGAACACCATCCCGTCCTTGACCTTGACCGAGCCGCCCGGGGACAGCACGCCACTCTTGTTCCCGTGCGCCCGCTCGTAGGTGACCGAATAGACGCGTTCTGGGTGCTGCGGGAAGTCTGGATCCTCAAGGGTGACAACCTCAGCGTACGTGATTTCGTCTTTCGGCCACTCATGGGCAGTGGCCTCGACGATGATGGTTACGAGCTTCTTCGGATGCTCTGGCATGTAAATCTCCTTTATTGGGTGCCGCGGCAATGGGCCGCATGGGGATGATTGGGTTCGTCGTGTTTACTCACAACTACTCCTTGATGACGAGTGGGGAAGAGATCTGGCCTCGGTCCCCTTGTCGCCTTCCCAGGGCTGGACGCCCTAGCGCCTCTGGATGAAATTACTTCTCCTTGCGTACCCCCTTGAACGGTTGGTTGTCTGCCTTCTGGTCGATGAAGCGACCGGTCCCAGTATCGCGCTTTGTCCAGCGGTCATTGGTCGGGTTGTAGGTCTGGGATCGTCCTTTCACCTGACCGATACGATGACCGTCTCCGTACGGGGCGTTTTTAGCCATTGAAATCTCTCCACAAGGGAAGCGTTGATCGGTGTGTGAACTTTACAAAAACAATA
>CBIHQA010000110.1:0-9398 GCA_966211475.1 uncultured Neisseriales bacterium | reverse complement strand
CGGACGGACATGCCCGACGGCTACCGTTTCGAAGTCAGCGATACCGGCATCGGCATCCAGCCGGGGCAGCTCGCCCAGCTCTTCCAGCCGTTCTCCCAGGCAGACCAGTCGACCAGCCGTCAGTACGGCGGCACCGGACTGGGCTTGACCATCAGCAACAGCCTCGCCGCACTCATGGGCGGATGGATCGACGTGCAAAGCACACCGGGCAAAGGCTCCTGCTTCAGCCTGGAGCTAGCCCTGGTGCCAGCACCGATCGGAAGCCTGCCGGCATGCAATACACAGCCGTCGGAACAGGATCTGGAGGCATGCCGGGGGATGCGAATACTGGTGGTGGAGGACAACCCGGTCAATCAGTTGGTGGCCTGCAGCCTGCTGGCCCGGTGCGGCGTCATCGCCGTGACTGCCGACAGTGGCGAGATGGCGCTGGCCGAGATCAAGCCAGGCGCATTCGACCTGGTGCTGATGGATATCCACATGCCGGGCATGGATGGCTTCGAAACCACCCGCCGCCTGCGG
This sequence comes from uncultured Neisseriales bacterium, assembly GCA_966211475.1. GTDB lineage: Bacteria > Pseudomonadota > Gammaproteobacteria > Burkholderiales > Leeiaceae > Leeia. Next base: position 8,879 of record CBIHQA010000110.1, on the reverse strand, counting down.
GAGCAGCCCGAATACCGGCATCTGCCGATCGTCGCGATGACGGCCGCCGTCACCGTGCAGGACACGGCGCGTTGCCGCGAAGCGGGCATGGATGATTACCTGGCCAAGCCTTTCGACTTCCGCGGGCTGGTGGCCAAGCTACTGCGGTGGCGCCCTCAGTCGATCAGCCTGCACGATTCCAGGATCGTCTGACACAGTTGCACTTATCGCCCGACGGCCAGCCGCACCGGCCGCGTGGCATGGCCATCCATCCACCACACCGGGTCGGCCATCACGAACTGCATCACGTCCTGGGCAATCGCCACCGTCTCCCCGCGCACCTGCTGGATCGCCGCCGGACGGGCCCAGGCACGGAATGCCGTACAGAACGCCTCTGGCATCTCGGCCAGGCGGGCATAGCCACCGGATTGGCCATCCGTGCCGTTGAAGGCGTACACATTGATCGCTTCGCCATGCCGGATGGTCAGCCGGCCGACCACCACATCGCCGCGCAGGCGCGCCCGCAACAGGGCTTGGTCCTGCCGGGTCAGACCGACGGTGGGTTCGGTACGGATCAGGTGATTGCTATCGGGCGGGAAACCATCATTGTCGGCACAGAGCACCACCCAGTCCTCTCCGAGGGAGGCGTCGTTGTCGAGAAAGCTGCGGACTTCCTCGTACAGCGTGGCTGACCGGCTGACTGCCGGTGTGGCATCGACAATGCGCGGCGCGATGTCCTTGCTGAATACCTCGCGCAGTTGATCCAGGGTCAGGCTATGCCGCCATGCGGTGGTCAGCACCACCCGGACGGAGCGGAATTCCCTCAACACGTCTTCCAGCAGCGGCAGCCGGGAGAACGGCGCACGCGGCATCCCCTGTGGAGACAGCGGATGCAGTACACCATCGAAGTCGAGGAACAGAATCATCGGATAAATCCCGATCCAGGCAAGGACGCAGGTTTTCGAAAACACAGCCGCATTTCGAAAACCTTCGTATCCGTCGAACCGCGGGCAGACCCGTCAATTCGGCAAGCCAAGCGCCGTTGTTAGCAATTGTTCCGTCCTTCCTTTTTAGAAAGGACCGGGAAACCCGCCGCGCCGGAGTCGCGACGGCCGCAGGAACCCACCCGGCGGACGCCGCATACTGGCCAGCAAGTCAGTAGCGCATGCTGCCGTAATCGTCCTATACCAAAAATGTGGATTCACTACCATATTTGCATTTCTCATTACGGAATACAAGCACATTGGCATCGCGCTTTACGGAATACAGCATGGCAAATCGACCAGTGTCATGCCTCCTTTCCGCCCGCCCGTCGCGGCCTGGCCCCGCGTTGTCGGCATGACCCTTCGGCCATAGGCATGCGATGCGCATCGCGCTACACTCGCAGCATCGCTCGGGGTAACGAGGGGATATCCGCCGGCTTGGCCGGACAGTCCCATGACGCACCGCCGGCCGCATCGAATGCAACCGCCCATGCAAGCATGATGGATACCCCGACGAGTCCCGAGGCCACCGTCACCCCTGTGCCCGACAGACAGCCCGATCCCCGCGCCGTCTTTCTGGACTACAACCGCATCGCGCAGCGGGTAGAGGCCATCGCCCCGGCCATTCGCCGCCGCGGCTATCACGCCCTGATCGCCATCCTGCGGGGTGGCGCCTTCGTCGCCACCAAACTGGCCTTCCAGACCGGGCTGCCGCTGCACTTCATGCGCTACCAGCGCCCGAAGGCCTTGCCGGTCTGGCACTCTCCGCAACCCATCGGCCCCAAAGTCCTGCTGTGTGAAGATTTCGCCGGCAGCGGCCGGACACTGCTCGATTGCAAGCAGTTCCTACTCGACCAGCGGCTGGAAGTCGACACCCTGGTGGTCTGCAAGGATGCCCGCTCTGCCTCGCAACCGGACCTGTTCCTGTTCGAGCAGCAGCACCCCGCCGGCCGCTTCATCCTGCCTTGGGAGCGCGTCCGGCTGAACCCGGACAGCCACGGTCAGCGCTGCGCTGACGCCCTGCCCGACCACCTGTTCGAGAAGACCGCCTGGGACATGGACGGCATCTTCCTCGACGACATCGAACCCCATCACTACGATCGCGACCTGCACGCCACCCTGGCATTGCGCGACGACATGCCGCTATCCCCGCTCGCCCCCACACTGGCCCCCGGCGACGTCATCGTGACCGGCCGCCCCACCGAAGACGGCGAACGCACGCTGGCTTGGCTGCGCCGCTATCAAATTGACGTGGACGTACACCTGCGGTCGGATAAAATTGCGCGCCCCAGCAAGCAACAAGTCGCCCTCTGGAAAGGAGGGACCGCCCTGCAGCTTGGCTGCACCCGCTACATCGAAAGCTGTGGCGAGCAGGCCCTGCTGCTGTCGGCCGCCTTTCCCGAACTCAGCGTGCTGTGGTGGAACCGTGGAGAACCCGTGGCCGTGAGCGGCACACGCTATCATTTCTGACCTCTGATCGACGCGGCGGCTAACCCGCCGCCAACCTTGCCTCAAAGGGCCCTGACTGCATGCGCGCTTTTCGATTTTTCGTCACATTCCTTCTGATCGCCCTGGCACCCGCCGCCTTCTCCGCCGAAAAACCCCTGCTTGTCATCACCGGCAAGATCGCAAAGACCAACTCGCCGGATGGCAAGAGCTACACCTTCGACTACGCTGCGCTATCCCAATTGCAGCCAACCGTAATCGAAACCACCACCCAATGGACCAGCAAGGCCAAGTTCAAGGGCCCGCTGATGCGCGACCTGCTCAAGTTCGTGGGCGCCAAGGCAGATGCCAAGACCGTACTGGTCAACACGCTGGACAACTATCCGGTGACCATCCCGGTCAGCGACTTCAACAAGTGGCGCGTCGTTCTCGCCTACGAGCAGGACGGCAAACGCCTGACCGTCGCCACCAAGGGCCCGCTGTGGATCATGTACCCGATCGATGAGGATCCGGCGCACCTGGATACCCATGTGATCGCCGGTCGTCTGGCCTGGGCGGTGAACGCCATCGACGTCCGCTGACCATGCCCTTCCGCCGCCCCGGCATCGCAACTGCAGGCAGCCAGCGTCGCGCCGACGTCCGGCGGGCACGCCACTGGCTGGCCCGCATCTTCGGCCTGCTGGTCTTCTGCTGGGTCGGTGCGCTGATCGGGGTGGCCATGCTGGGCATCCTGTACCAGAAGAAGCTGGCGGGCGACGACATCGTCCGTCAGTGGCTCAAGTACCAGGGTGGCGGAAAATACGTGGTGGTATCCCACCAGGAGCTGGCCAACAAGAACGTACTGATCGCCTACGCCGATGCGTTGGCCGACCCCGCCAACCCGAACCGCGACCTGCGGACGGAAATCGACCTGGCCCGCTCCAACCTCAGCACCTTGCTGCCCCCCAGCAAGCCCGCGCTGTTCCTGGCCAAGCATCCGACCTACGCCGAGGCGATCGATGCGACCCAGCGCTTTCTGGAGCTGGCCGACCAAGCCGCCACCTCCGGGCCGCACACCGTCACGCTGACCCGGATGCACGATGCCCACGACAAGGCGGACCGGAGTCTGGCGCGACTGGAAGTGGAAGGCTTGGACGAAGAGGCGGAAATCCGCGACGGCATGGTCAGCACGGTGAAGATCAGCCTCAGCGTCGCCTCCTATGCGCTGCCGATCAGTGCCGCGCTGCTCTGCCTGGGCCTGTTGTCGCTGGTGGCCGTGTTCTACGCGGATCGCGCCCGTGCCAAGGCCGAAAACATCCGCTTCAACGAATTGGAACGGCTGCTTGCGACGGTTAGCCACGACCTGCGCAGCCCGCTGCAAGCCATCCTCGGCTCCGCGCGCCTGATGGAAGCCCCGGTCACCGAATTCCAGCGCCGGGGCCACGTGCGGGTCATCCTGGAGGCCACCGAACAGCTCCGCCGCCTGGTCGACGACCTGGTCGACCTCGGCCGCCTCGATAACCAGCAGATGACCCTCGCCCCGTCGCCCTTCTCCCTGCCAGAGTGGGTGGCCGCCATCGCGGAAGGCTTCCGGCCCCAAGCGGAGCGCAAAGGCCTGTTCTTCACGGTGCGCAGCAAGAACCTGCCGGAAGCCATCGAGTTCGACCGCACCCGGTTGAGCCAGATGATGTCCAACTTGTTGTCTAATGCCCTGAAGTTCACCGAACGAGGCGGCATCGAGTTCTACGTGAAGTATGTCTCCGACCCGGAGGTCACCAGCTCAGGCCGCTTGGAAATTTCGGTGAAGGACACCGGCCAGGGGATCGCCCCGGCGGACCAGACCCGTATCTTCCATCCCTTCGTCCAACTTCCTCCCAATGACGGCCCGCGGGAAGGCATGGGGATGGGGCTCGCCATCGTGCAGCGCTTGGTCAAGCTGGCGGGCGGATCGGTGCGTGTCGCCTCCACACTAGGGAAAGGCAGCACCTTCTCACTGAGCCTGCCCGCACGCGAAGTCGAACTGCCACCCGCCCGCGTCGAGCGCCCGCTGGCCATTCCGGTGCAGCCGCAGCTCGGCCTGAAACGTATCCTGCTGGTGGATGACGATCCGCGCATCCGCTTCGTGCTGGGTGAAATCGTGCAGAGCATGGGCTTCGCCTGCGACACGGCCTCCAACGGCCATACCGGGTTGGAAATGGCGCAACCGGGCCGCTACGCCGCCGTGCTGACCGACATCCAGATGCCCGATATGGACGGTTTCGCCTTCGCCCACGCGCTACGGGAACAGCCAGCGCCACGGGCCGCCATCATCGCCGTCACCGCCTACACCAACAGCCTGCAGCATGATGCCCGGGCCAGCGTGTTCGACCGCGTGCTGTCCAAGCCGGTCGACCGTGACGAGCTGCTGGATACCCTGGAAGCGCTGGTGGACAACACCGCGCCGCCGGCTCCGGCGGCATCGGATGTTCTGCTCGGAAAGTAAGCCAACCGCCCGTGAGAGCTAGGCGGTCTGCGGCTGATGTTTGCGGATCGCGTTGCTGAGACTGGAAACCAGGATCACCGGATCCACCGGTTTAGCACAGTAGAGCACGTCCGCGTTCTCGATCGCCCGCGCCACCTCCCACGACCCCGCCTCACCGGTCAGCAGCATGATCGGAGCGGGCGACGCTCGACGCACCGCCATCACCAGATCCTGTCCACGCATGTCCGGCAAACGCCAGTCCAGCACATAGGCGTGATAGTCGACCTCGCCCAACCGCGAGACCAGGGCGGATGCGCGGTCGAAGTAGTCCACCTCGAAATGCGTCTCGAACGCCTTACGCAACACCTCCAGCGTCAACGGATCGTCATCGACCAGCGCGATCCTCGCCCGTTCCGTCACAAAAGACAGGTTGCGCACCGGCATCGCACCGGCCCGCAGCTCATGCGCTGCACATTCCTGGGTCACCCGGAGCAACCAGCTTCGGTCATCCTGAGCGATGGCCGTGAACGGCGCGTTCAGGTCACTTCCACGGCCAGCCTCGAAGCGGCAATTGAACCGCATCCCGTCCAGCAGCAACACGCCACTCAACTGGTTGGTCGACGACGGCGGACCGCCAGCAACCGCATCCAGGACCGCGTCGAACGATACCCCGCACTGCCGCAGCTTCAGCAGGCTATTCAGGGTCGGGAAGGCTTCCCCGCTGTTGATGCGGTACACCTGCGAGCGCGACAAGCCGAGCAGCTCGGTCAATTGCATCAGGCGGACCGGGTTCTCCGGAAAAGACAGCCTATCCAGTTCGCGTGCCAACTCGGCGGCGAATCGTCGAAGTTGCTCGTTCCCAGGTTCTAACTCGGACATAAGGTGCTGATTGCTCCCAAAGTGATCTGATCGCGCGGCGGGTGCCGCATGCAGGCGCCCCATTCTATCCATGGATGAGGCCAACGAAAACCGGCCGGTCAATTATCAATCGGGATAGGTGTGGTGCGTACTGAGCAAATGGCCATGGAATTTGCCGCAAGGAGGCACCCCAACATGCCACGAGTTGGCATGTTGACAGCATTCTGCGCGCCGCAAATAAAAACGGCCACGGTAAACGTGGCCGTTTTGGGCTGCTGTCCTGACGGGTTACTCCACCGTGACACTCTTTGCCAGGTTACGCGGCTTGTCCACATCCGTGCCACGCGTCAGGGCCGCGTGGTAGGCCAGCAACTGCACCGGCACCGCATGCACCACCGGCGACAGCACGCCAACGTGGCGCGGCGTGCGGATCACGTGTACGCCCTCGGATTCGGAGAAATGGCTGTCCAGGTCCGCAAACACAAACAGTTCACCGCCCCGCGCCCGCACTTCCTGCATATTGGACTTCACCTTTTCCAGCAGCACGTCGTTGGGGGCGATCACCACCACCGGCATGTTGCTGTCCACCAGCGCGAGCGGACCATGCTTCAGTTCGCCGGCTGGATAGGCCTCGGCATGGATATAGGAGATTTCCTTGAGCTTGAGCGCGCCTTCCAGGGCGATCGGGTAGTGCAGGCCGCGGCCGAGGAACAACGCATGCTCCTTCGCGGCAAAGCGTTCCGCCCAACCGGCGATCTGCGGCTCCAGGTTCAGCGCGTGCTGCACGCTACCCGGCAGGTGGCGCAGGCCGTCGAGGTGTGTGGCTTCCTGCTCGGCCGTCAGGCGGCCCTTCAGCTTGGCCACCGTCGCGACCAAGGTAAACAGCGCCACCAGCTGGGTGGTGAAGGCCTTGGTCGACGCCACACCAATCTCGGCGCCAGCGCGGGTGTAGAACACCAGCTCGGAGGCACGTGGAATTGCGCTTTCCCGCACGTTGCAGATCGACAGGGTGCGGTCGTGACCCAGCGACTTGGCATACTTCAGCGCCTCCATCGTGTCCAGCGTCTCGCCGGACTGGGAGATGGTGACGATCAGGTTCTTCGGGTTGGCGAAGGCATCTCGGTAGCGATATTCGCTGGCGATCTCCACCGAGCACGGGATACCGGCGATGGATTCCGCCCAGTAGCGGGCCACCAGGCCAGCGTAGTAGCTGGTGCCGCAAGCCAGGATCTGGATACCGTCGATGTCGCGCAACAGGGCTTCCGCATTGGCGCCGAACAGCGCGGGCGAGAAACCGGTTTCCAGCACCGCTTCGATGGTGTCGGACAATGCCTTCGGCTGCTCGTGGATTTCCTTCTGCATGAAGTGGCTGTACGGCCCCAGCTCCAGCGAAGCCAGCGAGACGTCGGACAGGTGCACGTTGCGCTCGACCGGCTGCCCATCCTTGTCGACCACGGTGATGCTGTCGCGCGTCAGCGCCGCCACGTCGCCCTCTTCCAGGAACACCACACGACGGGTCGCCGATACGACAGCGGAAACGTCGGAGGCAATGAAGTTCTCGCCGTCGCCCAGGCCGATCAGCAGCGGGCAGCCCACGCGGGCGCAGACCAGCAGGTCCGGCTGCTTCAGCGACATCACGGCGATCGCATAGGCGCCCACCAACTCGCGGGCCGCGCGCTGGGTTGCCTTGAACAACTCACCATCTTGCTTCAGGTAGTGGTGGATCAGGTGGGCGATCACCTCGGTGTCGGTTTGCGACTCGAAGGTATAGCCCAGCGCCTTCAGGCGGGCGCGCTGTTCTTCGTGGTTCTCGATGATTCCGTTGTGCACCACCGCCAGTTCGCCAGCACTGATATGCGGGTGCGCATTCGGCTCGGTCACGCCGCCGTGCGTGGCCCAGCGGGTATGGCCGATGCCCAGCTGCCCGGCCAGATGTTCGTCGCGTGCCGCGTTTTCCATCTCGGCCACGCGGCCCACCCGGCGCACCCGCCGGATGCCGCCATTGAGCACCGCCACCCCGGCCGAATCGTACCCGCGATACTCCAACCGCTTCAGGCCATCGACCAGCATGGGCACCACATCACGCCCGGCAATCGCACCGACAATACCGCACATACGCTTGATCCTTGTGATACCGGCCTGACTTCACCAGGCCGATAAACCAATGCCTTGATTGGATATTCTCCGCCCTGTCGTGCGACAGGACGCGTTACTTCTTCTTTTCGGGGCGCTTCCAGCCCGGGACCGTCATCTGCCGCGCACGTTCCAGCGTCAGTTGCCCGGCCGGCGCATCCTTGGTCAGCGTCGACCCTGCCCCGATGGTGGCACCTTCGCCCACCGTCACCGGTGCGACCAGCATGCTGCCGGAACCGATGAAGGCCCGGTCGCCGATCACCGTCTGCCACTTGTTCACGCCGTCGTAGTTGCAGGTAATGGTACCTGCACCCACGTTGACGCCCGCCCCCACCGTCGCGTCGCCGATGTAGCTCAGATGGTTCACCTTGCTGCCAAGGCCCACGCTGGCCTTCTTGATTTCGACGAAGTTGCCGACGTGGACGTCGTCGGCCAACTGAGCACCAGGCCGCAGCCGTGCGTAGGGCCCGATCTTCGCGCCCGCACCGACCGTCGCGCCATCCAGGTGCGAGAACGCGGCCACTTCGGTACCCGCGGCAATCTCGACATCCTTGAGCACGCAATGCGGACCAATCACCACATTATCGCCCAGTGACACCTTACCAATGAACACGCAGCCCACATCGATGGACACATCACGGCCGCAGCGCAGTTCCCCACGCAGGTCAAAACGCGCCGGGTCGAGCAGGGTCACGCCCTGATCCATCAACCGACCGGCCTGCTCGAGTTGCCAGTGACGTTCCAGCTCGGCCAGCTGGCGCTTGGTGTTCACCCCCAGGGTTTCCCAGTGGGAAGCCGGTTCCGTCGTGACGATTTCGACGCCGTCAGCGACCGCCATGGCGATCACATCGGTCAGGTAGTACTCGCCCTGCACATTGTCGTTGGAGAGCGCAGCCAACCAGCCATGGAGCCGCGCATTGGGCAGCACCAGAATGCCGGTATTGATCTCGTTAACCAGGCGCTGCGCCGGCGTCGCGTCCTTGTGCTCAATGATGCCCATCACGCGGCCTGCGGCATCGCGCAGGATTCGGCCGTAGCCG
>CBIHQA010000109.1:0-9401 GCA_966211475.1 uncultured Neisseriales bacterium | reverse complement strand
AACAATGAAGCGAGCCTGGATACTGGGCCTGCTGGTGGCCGCCACGACGGCCTGGGCCGGCAATCCGCGCGTCGAGATCCGCACGAATCAGGGCGTGATGGTCGCCGAGCTCTATTCGGACAAGGCCCCGGCCACGGTGAAGAACTTCCTGGACTACGCCGGCAGCGGCTTTTACAACGGCACCATCTTCCACCGCGCGATGAAGCATTTCGTCATCCAGGGTGGTGGCCTGCTGCCCGACATGAGCGCCCGCCCCACGCAGCCGCCCATCAAGAACGAAGCCAGCAACGGCCTGAAGAACCTGGTCGGCACGCTGGCCATGGCGCGCGCCTATGATCCGGACTCCGCCACCAGCCAGTTCTTCATCAACCTGGACGACAACAAGCACCTGAACTACTACAAGTCCGAGCCGGGTCTGATGGGCTATGCTGTATTCGGCAAACTGGTCAGCGGCCTGGATGTCGCCCAGAAAATCGGCGCCATGGACACCCATACCGTCGGCGCCTTCACCGACGTGCCGGTGGAACCGGTCGTGATCGAATCGATCGCACAGTTGCCGGAACCGCCCGCCGCCACCCCGCCGGCGCCGAGCAAGAAGACCTCGCCCCGCAAGAAGCGCGCCGCCAAACCCAAGAAAACCTGAAAGGTCACGCCATGAGCACCTCCGTCCGCCTGCACACCACCTTTGGCGCCATCACCCTGGAACTCGACGAGGCCAAGGCCCCGAAGTCCGTCGCCAACTTCCTCGAATACGTGAAGTCCGGTCACTACGACGGCACCCTGTTCCACCGCGTGATCGACGGGTTCATGATCCAGGGCGGCGGCTTCGAGCCGGGCATGAAGCAGAAGCCGACCCGCGCACCGGTGGAGAACGAAGCCGCCAACGGCCTGAAGAACGCCACCTACACCGTGGCAATGGCCCGCACGCCGGACCCGCATTCCGCCACCGCGCAGTTCTTCATTAACGTGGCTGACAACGGCTTCCTGGACTACCGCGCTGCCACGCCGCAAGGCTTTGGCTATTGCGTGTTCGGCAAGGTGACCGAAGGCCAGGAAGTGGTGGACCAGATCCGCCAGGTGAAGACCGGCAGCAGCGGCTTCTTCCAGGACGTGCCGACCACCGACGTGCTGATCGAGCGCGCCGAAGTCCTCTGATCCCATTCCAATTGAGCCCGATGGCCGACTATTTCGTCTCCGACCTGCACATGGGTCCCGACACGCCGGCCATCGTGGCGCAATTCGAGACCTTTATCGCCGGGCTCCAGCCCGGCGATTCGCTTTACCTGCTGGGCGACATCTTCGAGGTCTGGGTCGGCGATGACGACGACGAACCGGTCCACCTCCAACTGGCCGATGCACTCGCCCGCTGCGCCGACAACGGCGTGTCGCTCCACTTCATGGCAGGCAACCGCGACTTCCTGCTAGGAGACGCCTTTGCCGCCCGTGCCCGGCTTACCCTGCTGGATGACCCCCACCTGATCGAACGCGACGGGCATCGCTTCCTGCTGTCGCACGGTGACGCCTTCTGCACCGACGACCACGCTTATCTGCGCTTTCGCGCCGAAGTGCGCGACCCGGCCTGGGCCGCCAGCTTCCTCGCCAAATCCTTGGCAGAACGGAAAGCCATTGCCCGTGGCCTGCGCGTGCAAAGCGAGGCTGGCAAGCGCGAAAAACCCATGGCACTGATGGATGTCAGTGCCGGCGCCGTCGCAGAAGCGTTCCGCCAGCACGGCTATCCGGTCCTGATTCATGGCCATACGCACCGACCGGCCAAGCACCTTCACCACGTCGACGGGAAGGATTGCACCCGGTGGGTACTGCCCGACTGGCATGACCAGCGCTGGGGAGGCCTGCGATATCTGACAGGCGAGCTGACGCCATTCGGCAGCGCCTGACTGTTGCATCGCCGCAACGGCGCCCATCGGCGGCAACATCAAGCAACAGCGCCATTCATTCCATTTACCTAGCCGCTGTCCTTCGCACTTTCCTGCGCCGCACCATTTCCGCTTGACGCCATGATTGCCAAGTCTAGACTGGCAAGTCCAATCCCACCGTCGAGTCGATCATGAGTTCACTCAAATCCGACCACCGTCACGCCTATCGTCAAACCGTCGATGCACTGAGCCAGGCTATCCAGGCCAGCCTGAGCGGACTGGAAGACGGCGGGGAGGCCTGTTTCGAGGCCGCTCAGCACTTCTGCAACGCGACAACGGCGACCCGTTGGCAGACAGATGAGAAACCGGACGCCGGTCCGTGGGTGGACCAAGCGGAAGCCGCGCTGACGCTGGCGCGCCAACTCTATCTTGCGGGGATGCGGGTACAAGGCGCCTGGTTACTGGCGGGGGAACGGTTGGCTGCGCTGAGCCACGCCCAGGTACTGAATGGTCTGGAGTTGGCCGGAAAACGGACGCCGGAGCCCCATCAACCGGCGGTGCAGGCGATGCAGGCCGCCGTGACGGTCAGCGGCAGCGCTTGTGACGCACTCTCCAAGGCGACGCGGCAAGTCTCCCAGTTCGCAGGAACCAACCTGACCGCCGCCACGCTGCGCGCCTTCACCCAGGCACGCGAGCAGTTCATCGGCTAAGGCGCTCCCGCCTCAAGCCGCGCCGACGGCAACTGGCCGCGCCGGATCGCTGCACCATTCACTCCAGGAGCCCGGGTACAGGCGGGAACCGGGCAGTCCGGCATATGTCATCGCCAGCAGATTATGGCAGGCCGTCACTCCGGAACCGCACTGCTGCACGACGGAAGCCGCCCCCCGCCCGGCCAGGATCGGTCCCCATTCGGCACGTAGCGCGTCCGGAGATTTGAAGGTGCCGTCCGAGGTCAGGTTCTGCTGGAAGAACCGGTTGGCCGCTCCAGGAATATGGCCCGCCACCGGATCGATGGTTTCGTTCTGGCCGGCATAGCGGTCCGGACTGCGGGCATCGATCACCAACAGCGCCGATCCATCCAGGTTCGACAGCAGGGTTTCCGCATCCACCGTCGGCATGCGCGCCGCACGCCGGGTAAAGACGGTCGGCGCCGGTTCGATCACCTCATCCGTTAACGCACCACCCGCGGCAAGCCACGCCTTCACGCCGCCATCCAGGACGGCAACGGCGGCGTGCCCCAGCCAGTTCAGCAACCACCACAGACGCGCGCCATACATGCCGCCGGCGTCATCATAGGCCACCACCTGGGTGTCGTTGCCAATCCCCAGTTGCCCCAACCTGGCGGCCAGCACATCCGCATCGGGCAGCGGATGGCGACCGTTCCGCCCGGTCTTCGGGCCGGACAAATCTTCATCAAGATGCAGGAACCGCGCCCCCGGCAAATGTCCTGCTGCATAGGCAGCTCGACCGTAAGCCGGGTCTGTCAGCTGGTGACGGCAATCGACAATCACAACCTGCCCGGCGGGCAGTGCCTTCAGGTCGGCGACGGAAATCAGCGTCTGGTACATCAACCCTCTCCTGGGGCAACATGTTCATTGCGGTTTCGCTGCGGGCGTCCTGCCACCATGCGAAATTCGAACAGGCGGCACTCCAGCGCCCCGTTGTACAGCACGGTCCGCCGGCTGGGCGACAACCGGATCGCCTTTTCCAGCCGCCGGTCACCAGTGAAGAAAAACGCGCGCCAGCCGGAAAAATGCTGCTTCAGGACATCACCGATCTGCGGATAGAGCGTCAGCAGCGCATCCTGTTCCCCCAAGCGCTCGCCATAGGGCGGGTTGGTGATCCAGACCCCCGCTGCAGCCGGTGCCTGCACATCGCGCACATCAGCCTTGTTGAGCTGCACGCAGTCGGCAAGCCCTGCCGCCTGCAGGTTGTGCCGGGCATGCCGCAGCACTGCGGCATCGGCATCGCTGCCGAACAACGGTAGCGGCCTCGCCGCCGGGCGACTGCGGTCGCGCTCGGCAACCCAGTCCTTCCAATCCTGCAAGGGGAAGTTGCGCAGCCGTTCGAAGCCGAACCCACGCGCTGCACCGGCATCGATACCAAGTGCCATCTGTGCCGCCTCGATCAGGAAAGTACCGCTGCCGCACATGGGGTCGAACAGCGGCTCGCAACTGCCATCCTCCTGCCGGGCCTGCCACCCGCTCAGATGCAGCAGACCGGCGGCCAGGTTCTCCCGCAACGGCGCTTCACCGGTCGTCTCGCGCAAGCCACGCTTGAACAAGGCCTCACCGCTGGTATCCAGGTAAAAGGTGACGCGCTGCGCGTCCAGGTAGGCCCAGACCCGATGGTCCGGCCGGCGGGTATCCACCGACGGACGGCGGCCAGTCAGGCGGCGGAAGTGGTCGCACACCGCATCCTTGACCTTGAGGGTGATGAATTCCAGGCTCTTGACCTGCGCCCCGGTCGCGGACACATCCACCCGCAGCGTCCCGTCGACGTCCATCCATTGCCCCCAGGGCAGCGCCGCGGCGGCACGATAGATGTCGTCTTCGCTACGGTAGCGCGCCTCCCCCACCCGCCACAGGATCCGGCTAGCAACCCGGGACAGGCGATTGGCCTGTGCAGCGGTCAACCAGTCGGCCTGAAACGAGACGCCACCACCGGTTGGCGTAGCCTGGGCAGCCCCTAGCGCGGTGAGCTCGTCGACCAGAACGGGCTCCAGGCCTCGCGGGCAGGTGGCAAAAAAAGGAAGCAGGGCGGATCGGGACATGGCGGACGCCGCAACCGCCCGGGAAGGCAGGCTGCGGTACACTTATGCGGTTATGAATCGGGCGAGGATACCACAGCCGCCCCGCCCTCCTGCCGAGCACACGCCATGAACCTGAACCGCCAATTCCCGCAGACCCGGCTGCGCCGTCCGCGTCGTGCGGCCTTCTCCCGCGACCTGGTCCGCGAACATGTCCTCACCGCCAAGGATCTGATCTACCCGGTCTTCGTCCTCGAAGGCAGCAACCGCGAGGAAGCCGTCGGCTCGATGCCCGGTGTCCGCCGCCAGAGCGTCGATCTGCTGCTGCACGAGGCCGAGCGCTGCGTGGCACTCGGCATTCCCGCCCTGGCGCTGTTCCCGGTGATCGACCCGGCGAAGAAATCCCTGCTCGCCGAAGAAGCCTACAACCCGGAAGGCCTGGTGCCGCAGACCATCCGTGCGCTGAAGCAGCGCTTTCCCGAACTCGGCGTCATCACCGACGTCGCGCTGGACCCGTACACCAGCCACGGGCAGGACGGCGTGATCGACGACGACGGCTATGTGCTGAATGACGTGACCGTTGAGATCCTCGCCCGGCAGGCGCTGTCACACGCCGAGGCCGGCGCGGACGTGGTCGCCCCCAGCGACATGATGGATGGCCGCATCGGCGCCATCCGCCAGACGCTGGACGGTGCCCGGCACGAGCTGACGCAGATCATGGCTTACTCCGCCAAGTACGCATCGAGCTTCTACGGCCCCTTCCGCGACGCAGTCGGTTCCGCTGGAAACCTGGGCAAGGGCAACAAGTTCACCTACCAGATGGACCCCGCCAATAGCAACGAAGCCCTGCACGAAGTGGCGCTCGATCTGGCAGAAGGTGCGGACATGGTCATGGTGAAGCCCGGTATGCCCTACCTCGACATCGTCCGTCGCGTGAAGGATGAATTCGGTGCGCCGACCTTCGTTTACCAGGTCAGCGGGGAATACGCGATGCTCAAGGCGGCCGCGCAGAACGGCTGGCTGAATGAAGAAGCCTGTATGCTGGAATCGCTGCTCGCGTTCAAGCGGGCTGGCGCCGATGGCATCCTTACCTACTTTGCGCCGCAAGCCGCTGCCTGGCTGCAAGCCAACCGCTGACCCACCAAGGCGGGGAGCTGGCTCCCCGCCTGCTCAAACAGTCAGCATTTCCGCGAGACGGGCCGCATCGGCCACCACACGGTTGCCGGCCGCATCACGGCGCTCCCGCAGCCTGCGCCATTCGGCGGCTGGCAGCAGCGTCAGGCGGAACGCCGTCCCGAAGGCTTCGAACAGCAGCCGGGTTGTCCGGCCAGCATGTTCGAACTGGTAAGTCAGGCCCAGGTTGGCGAGAAGAATCGCCACCCGTTTCTCGTCCAGCTCTTCCGCGACGAGATCGACCGTCACATCCGGCCCCGCTGCACCAGATAGCACCGTGCCGGTCAGCTCCACCTGCAACGGGGACAAACGCTCAATCATGGACAGCGCCGCCTCACGCAAACCACGCAAGTCGTCCTCATGCCCATCGTCATGGAATAGCTCGCGGTAAGCGATAGCAGCAGCTTCTACGGTATCGAAATCAGGGAGATAAAGCGGGTCGGTGACGCCCAACTGGCGAGCGGCCTTGCGGCGCGCATCCAGGACGTCGGTTTCGGTCCCTTCGGCCAGGAGACGGGCGGCAACCTCAGCCACCTCCTGACGGATCCGGGCGGGATCGAAGCGGGCACGGGTACGCATGTGGCTCTCCTCGGACACCAAGCCGGTGCAGCGCATCCGGGAGCAGGGCTCCTGGGCACTGCTAGTTACAGCTTACCAGAGCTGCGTGACGATTTGGCGATGCCTTGGAGCACTTGCTTGAGCGAGCGTGCATCCGGCAAAACCTCGTACCGGGTGCACGCTCAGATCACGCGTCAGAACAGCAGATCCTTGATGGCGTCGACGCTGGTGCCACCGCTGGCTGGCTGCTCCGGACTGGAGTTGTCGAGGCCGAGGTCCGGCGTCGTATCGGTAAACTCGCTGTAGTACAGCTCACCGTTCTTGGTGACGATCCCTTCCGGCATCGGTAGCGGCCGTGGTGGTACGCCCTTGAGCGCCTTGGACATGTAGTTCATCCAGATCGGCAAGGCCGCGTTACCGCCCGTCTCTGCCCCGCCCAGCGGCTTCGGCTGGTCGTAACCGACCCAGACAATACCCACCAGGTTCTGCTGCGAGAAGCCGGCAAACCAGGCATCCATCACGTCGTTGGTGGTACCGGTCTTGCCTGCCAAGTCGGTACGGCCCAGCGCCATCGCGCGCGCCGCCGTCCCGTAGCGGACCACGTCGCCCATCATGCTGGTCATGATGTAAGCGTTGCGGGGCTCAATGGCTTGAGGCGCGTTCACGCCCACCTTGTACGGCTTGGACTGGAAGACCACCCGTCCCTTGGCATCCTCAATGCGGTCGATGAAGTAGGTCTGGACACGGTAGCCACCATTGGCAAACACCGAATACGCCCCCGCCATCTGGTAGGGCGTCACCACCCCTGCGCCCAGCGCCATGGTCAGGTAGGCAGGATGCTTGTCCGGCGTGAAGCCGAATTTCTGCACGTATTGCTGCGCATACTGCGGCGTAATTGCCTGCAGCACGCGGATCGAGACCATGTTCTTGGACTTTGCCAGTGCCCGTCGCAGGGTCATCGGCCCGTCAAAACGACCGTCCGAGTTCTTCGGCTCCCAGCGCTGACCGCCGACCTGATCAATGACCAGCGGCGCGTCATTCACCACCGTGGCCGGCGTAAAACCCTTTGCAATCGCAGATGCATAGATGAAGGGTTTGAAGCTGGATCCGGGCTGCCGCCAGGCCTGCGTGGCATGATTGAAGTTGTTGCGCGAGAAATCGAAACCGCCCACCAGCGACCGGATCGCGCCGGTTTCAGGATCGGCACTCACAAAAGCCGACTCGATCTGCGGCAACTGCACGATGTTCCAGCGGCCCTTGGCATCCAGCGTGAGCCGGATGACCGCGCCGGGCCGCACGCGTTCCGCCTCGTTGGCCTTGCTCGTCAACATGCGTTGAGCAAATTTCAGCCCTTCGCCGGTGATGGTGACCGTCTCGCCACCCTTGCGATAAGCCACCACCTTGGCAGCAGAAGCCTCCAGCACCACCGCCGGATAGATGTCGCCCGAATCCTTCACCTCATTGAGCATGGCATCGAGATACTCTTCCGAGTGATCGCCGGACAGATCGATGAAGCCTTCCGCACCGCGGTAGCCGTGCCGCCGGTCATAGTCCAGCATGCCGTGCCGTACGGCATCGGTCGCTGCCTGCTGATGGTCGGACAGGATGGTGGTGTAGACCTTGTAACCCTGCGTATAGGCGGCATCCTTGAACTGGTCGACCATGAACTGGCGGGCCATTTCAGCCACGTATTCACCGTGGACACTGAAGTCGGCCTGCTGACGCACCACGTGCAGCGGTTCCTGCTGCGCATCCGCCCATTCCTGATCGGTGATCACCTTCAGTTCGTGCATGCGACGCAGCACATACAGCTGCCGCAACTTGGCGCGTTGCGGATTCACCACAGGGTTGAACTTGCTGGGCGCCTTGGGCAATCCGGCGAGTACCGCCATTTCTGCAACACTGAGTTGGTTCAGGTTCTTGCCGAAATAGGTACGTGCCGCGGCCGCGAAACCATAGGCGCGTTGCCCCAGATTGATCTGATTGAAGTACAGCTCGAAGATCTGATCCTTGGACAGGTTCTGCTCGATCTTGAAAGCGAGCAGCGCCTCCTTGAACTTACGCTGGTAGGTCTGTTCCGGCGTCAGGAAGAAGTTCTTCGCCACCTGTTGGGTGATGGTGCTGGCGCCCGACACCGTGTGCCCGCTCATCACGTTGGCCAGCATCGCCCGCGCAACCCCGATGTAGTCCACGCCGCCGTGCTGGTAGAAGCGTTCGTCCTCGGCCGCGAGGATCGCCAGCTTCATTTTTTCCGGCACGGACTGGATACGTACGAACTCGCGCCGCTCCTGCCCGAACTCTCCGATCAGCTGCCCGTCCGCCGTGTAAATCCGCAACGGCATGACCGGCCGGTAGTCCTGCAGGATCTGCACACCCGGCAGCCTGGGGTAGGTAATCATGACTGCGATCGCCATCGCCGCGACCGCTACCGCGCCCACTGCAAGCAGCGCGAGCAGCGGGTAATAAAGCCATTTTTTTGACATTCGCCGTTGGAAGAGCTTTAAAGGAAATAGTTTTGCGGGACAGTGGGTTGCCGCCGACACGCGACGGCTGGCGCGAATTAAGCAGACTTGACAATTGCCTACGTCTGTCTTCTCATGTAACTTCGCATATAATGCACGTAACCCACTTATTGTTCAAAGGAATTTGCCCTCATGGCCCTGGACTTTCTTCAGCCGAAAGCGCCACCACTGGTAGGGGTCGATATCAGTTCCTCCGCCGTGAAGATGGTCGAACTCGGTAAATCGGGCAAAACCTATTCCATCGAGCGCTATGCCATTGAACCGCTTCCGAAAGAAGCGGTGAGCGACGGCAATATCGCCAATTTCGATGCTGTTGCCGAAGCGATAAAACGCGCCTGGCGCAAACTCGGCACCCGCACCCGCAATGCCGCACTGGCCTTGCCGGCAGCATCCGTCATTACCAAGAAAATCACCGTCCCGGCGGGCCAGCGCGAGCGGGAACTCGAAATGCTGGTCGAATCCGAGGCGAACCAGTATATCCCGTTCGCCCTTGAGGAAGTGAATCTCGACTTCCAGACCATCGGC
>CBIHQA010000108.1:0-9413 GCA_966211475.1 uncultured Neisseriales bacterium | reverse complement strand
GGAAGTCACCGACGCGCAGGCCATCCACCCCGGCTACGGCTTCCTGAGCGAAAACGCCGACTTCGCCGAGCGGGTGGAAAAGAGCGGCTTCGTGTTCATCGGCCCGCGTCCGGACACCATCCGCATGATGGGCGACAAGGTCTCCGCCAAGCAGGCAATGATCGAAGCCGGCGTGCCCTGCGTGCCCGGTTCCGGCGGTGCGCTGTCGGAAGACCCGAAAGAAATCGTCAAGACCGCCAAGGCCATCGGCTACCCGGTGATCATCAAGGCAGCAGGCGGCGGCGGTGGCCGCGGCATGCGCGTGGTGCACACCGAAAGCGCGCTGATCAACGCGGTGCAGATGACCCGTACCGAAGCCGGGGCCGCCTTCGGCAACCCGACCGTGTATATGGAGAAGTTCCTCGAGAACCCGCGCCATATCGAGATCCAGGTGCTGGCCGACGAGTACGGCAACGCGCTCTACTTGGGCGAACGCGACTGCTCGATGCAGCGCCGTCACCAGAAGGTGATCGAGGAGGCCCCAGCCCCCTTCATCACCCCGGCCCAGCGCAAGAAGGTGGGCGAGGCCTGCGCCGCCGCCTGCCGTCGCATTGGCTATCGTGGCGCCGGCACCTTCGAGTTCCTGTTCGAGAACGGCGAGTTCTACTTCATCGAGATGAACACCCGCGTGCAGGTCGAACACCCGGTGACTGAGATGATCACCGGCATCGACATCGTGCAGGAACAGATCCGTGTCGCCGTCGGCGAAAAGCTGCGCTACAAGCAGAAGGACGTGGAGCTGACCGGCCATGCGATCGAGTGCCGCATCAACGCCGAGGACCCGTTCACCTTCGTGCCTTCGCCCGGCCTGATCAGCAACTACCACGCCCCGGGCGGCCCCGGCATCCGTGTGGATTCGCACATCTACCAAGGCTACCGTGTGCCGCCGCACTACGATTCGATGGTGGCCAAGGTGATCGCCTATGGCAAGACGCGCGACCAGGCTATCGCCAAGATGCGTATCGCGCTGTCGGAAATGTCGGTCGGCGGCATCAAGACCAACATCCCGCTGCACCAGGAGCTGATGCTGGACAACGCCTTCGTGAAGGGTGGTACCAGCATCCATTACCTGGAGCACCGGCTGGACGAGCTGAAGAAGAATCAGCGTCTGCCTTGATTCCGCAGCTTCGCTCCGCGTGACAAAACACCCCGCCCTAAGCGGGGTGTTTTTGTTTTGTACCGCTCGCAAGGCCAGCACAGTGCAGGATTGGCAATGGACGCCTGACCCTGTCGGCTTCACAGGCGGAGGAATAGGCTAGCTTGCCGCGCCTTGCGCCGAGTCTCCCGAGATACGCATGTCTACCGCCGCAGCCTTGCCCGCCCGTCCCACCTTCACCGTGCCGGTCCTACTAGCCCTGTTCGCGCTGTACGTGATCTGGGGCTCGACCTACCTTGGCATCGCAATTGCCATTGACGGCATTCCGCCGCTGCTGATGGCGGGCAGCCGATTCATCATCGCAGGAGCGTTGATGCTGACATGGCAGCGCTGGCGTGGTGCGCCGTGGCCGACCGCCCGGCAGTGGGGCAATGCGGCAGTCATTGGCGCCTTGCTGCTCGGTGGCGGCAACGGCGGGGTCACCATCGCCGAGCAGTGGGTGGCCAGCGGACTGGCGGCGGTGATGATCGCCACCGTGCCGCTGTTCTCGCTGTTGTTCGCCATGCTGCACGGCCAGCGGCCGCGTGCCCTGGAGTGGATCGGCATCGCACTGGGCTTCTCCGGCATCGTATTGCTGAACGCGGATGCGCGACTGTCCGGTCAGCCGCTGGGTGCAGCACTACTCCTGTTCGCCGCCGCTAGCTGGGCATTTGGCTCCGTCTGGTCGCGCCGGATCGATCTGCCGGAGGGGCCGATGGCGAGTGCTGCCGAAATGTTGTGCGGTGGCCTGCTGATGCTCGTGCTGGGTGGACTGCGCGGCGAACGGGTGACCAGCATGCCACCGACCCACGCGCTGATGGCGGTTGGTTACCTGGTGCTGTTCGGCTCGCTGATCGCCTTCTCTGCCTACCAATACCTGCTGAAGACGGTCCGCCCCGCGCTGGCGACCAGCTACGCCTACGCCAACCCGGTGGTGGCGGTGCTGCTCGGCACGGTCTTCCTGCATGAGGAAATCACCGGCCGCATGGTGATGGCGATGGTGGTGATCCTCGGTGCAGTCGGCGTGGTCGCATTGGGGCAGTTGAAGAAGGCAGACTGATCTTTCCGCACAGGCCGAACAGCCTGACGCCGCGGGCCTGCTCGTGGCATCATTGCGCCTGACTTTTCAGGACGTATCGCAATGAGCTGGATCTCGCTCGCCATCCCCACCACCAGCCGCGACGCCGAGGCGCTGTCGGACGCGCTGTTCGACGCCGGTGCCCTGTCCGTCAGCATCGACGACCTGCACGCCGGTACCGACCAGGAACAGCCGATCTTCAACGAGCCGGGCGAAGCGGTCGACGCACTGTGGTCGGAAAGCCGGGTGATTGCCCTTCTGGCCGAAGGCACCGACGTACCGGCCTTGCTGCAGACGGTCTGCGCGGCGCTGGGCTGGGCTTCCGTACCCGCCCATACGGCCGAG
Source organism: uncultured Neisseriales bacterium (assembly GCA_966211475.1). Taxonomy (GTDB): domain Bacteria; phylum Pseudomonadota; class Gammaproteobacteria; order Burkholderiales; family Leeiaceae; genus Leeia. The sequence goes on along the minus strand of CBIHQA010000108.1, from coordinate 6,816 downwards.
ACGGTCGCCGAGCAGGACTGGGTGCGCCTGACGCAAAGTCAGTTCGACCCGATCCAGGTATCCGAACGCCTGTGGATCACCCCCACCTGGCACGATGCTCCGCAGGACGGCGCGATCAATCTGTGGCTGGACCCTGGCCTCGCCTTTGGCACCGGTAGCCACCCGACCACCCGGTTGTGCCTGGAGTGGCTGGACCGCGCGGCGCAGGCCGGCATCCTCGGTGGCGCCAAGCTGCTCGACTATGGCTGCGGCTCCGGCATTCTGGCCATGGCGGCCAAGAAGCTCGGCGCTGGCCCGACCCAGGGGGTGGACATCGACCCGCAGGCGATGATCGCCTCCGCCTCGAATGCGGAGCAGAACCAGGTCCAGATCGACTTCTACCTGCCCGACGCCTTCCCTGGCGGCGAATACGATGTGGTGGTCGCCAACATCCTGACCAACCCGCTCAAGGCACTGGCGCCGCTGCTGGCCGGCCACACCCGCCCCGGCGGCCACCTGGTGCTGTCCGGCATCCTGGTTGAGCAGGTGGACGAGGTGCGCGCTGCTTACGCCAACTGGTTCGACCTGGAGCTGGCCGACCAGCGCGAAGGCTGGGCCTGCCTGACTGCCCGCCGCCGCTGAGACCAAACCCGACATGAGCGCCCGCCTCGCCACCCGCTGCCCGAACTGCCGAACCGCCTTCCGCGTGACGCCGGACCAGCTCGCGGCAATGGGCGGGCAGGTACGCTGCGGCCGGTGCAGCTTCATCTTCAATGCGGTCGACCATCTGTTGCCCCCGGCGACCGAAGGCGTCACGCAGATGCCGACCATCGTGGCGCCGCAAGCACCCGCCGCCGTTCGCACGCCGGCTCCAGTGCCAGCGCCGGAACCCAAGCAAGCACACGACGAGCCTAAACCGGCACCTGCCAAGCCGTCGCCAGCGACCCCGGCACCAGTCGTGCCTGCCGCCGCCCTGCCAGTGCCCGTGAAAGCGGCCGCCAGCACGGATATCGCCTTCGACCTCGCCAATCTGCTCACGCCGCCGCCAAAGTCCCGTATGCGCTGGCTGTGGGGAGCGCTGTGCCTGCCGCTGTTAGCGCTTGTCTTGCTGCAAGGCGCCTGGCTGCTGCGCGAGCCACTGTACAAATCCTGGCCTACCAGCCGGACCTGGTGGCCGCCGTTGTGCGCACGGCTCGGCTGCACGCCCCCGCTGCTGCGCGACAAACAGGCGCTGCTGGTCGATAACGTGGCACTGGAGGAGTTGTCGACCTCCCCGCACGTGGTCCGCTGGACCGCCGACCTGCACAACACTGCTGATTACCCGGTCGCCCTGCCCGACCTGGAGCTGACGCTGACCGACGTGCACGACCAGGCCGTGGTCCGCAAGGTATTCACGCCCGCCGACTATGCGCCGGGCGCATCCGGTGCACTGACCGCAGGCAACACCTTATCGGTCCGGCGCGCTCTGGGATTGTCGGTCGCCGGCGCCAGCGGGTACCGGGTACTGGCGTTCTACCCCTGATCCGACGCCCGCAGAGTGATGCGGGTAAGGCCGTGCCTTGCCAAGCATCGCGTTCTGCACCATGCTTATACCAGTCACTTACCGCCCTTTCGAAAGAAGGGGCTGATACTGGAAACAACAGCAGTTGAATTGTCGAATTGACGGGCTTTGCCCGCGATTTGACGGAAAAAGCAGTTTTCGAAAGAACGCCTTTACCTTCGAAAACACCAATGCGCGCTTTCGACGCGGCCAAGGAGAAACCACCCATGTCCACCGTCCTGCTCAAAGGGGAACCGATCAACGTCGCCGGCAATTTCCCCCGGGTTGGCGATAGCGCCAAGAGCTTCATGCTGGTCGACAAGAACCTGAACGACGTCTCGCTGTCCACCTTTTCCGGCAAGCGCAAGGTGCTGGACATCGTGCCCAGCCTGGACACCGCGGTTTGCCTGGCCTCTGCCCGCCAGTTCAACCAGCTGGCCAGCCAGATGGAAAACACCGTGGTGCTGGTGATCTCCGCCGACCTGCCATTTGCGCAAGCCCGCGCCTGCCAGACCGAGGGGCTGGACAACGTGATCACCCTGTCCATCCTGCGCGGTCGCGATTTTGCCAAGGACTACGGCGTGCTGATCACCGACGTGCCGCTGTCCGGCTTGCTGGCCCGCGCCGTGGTCATCCTCGATGAGAACGACAAGGTGATGTACACCGAGCTGGTCAACGAGATCACCACCGAGCCGAATTACACGGCAGCGATGGAAGCCCTGCGTACCACGCCGGAAGAAGAGAACACCTGATTCCGGACTGTACCTCCTGGAAGCGGCCACCTATGGGTGGCCGTTTTCCGTTTTGCGGTTCCCCCTATGAATCTACCCAGCTGGCAACCGGACTGGCCCGACAGCGGCCCCTGGACCGAACCACTGCGGCACTGGGCACCTGCCACGTCGGATTGGCCTCAGATCGACTGGCTGAATGCTCAGGCAACCAAACGGACGCTGTGCAACGCATCGGGCCAAGCACTGCGTTTTGTCGAGCAATCGGCTGCCCGTGGCGCACTGGCCTACGAACAGCATATTTCTGCCACCGGCGAGATCCCCACCCGGCCGGGCAACTGGCATGACTGGTTCAATGCGCTGAGCTGGCTGCGTTTTCCGCTACTCAAGGCGGCACTCAATCAGCGGCACGTCGCGGCGGGGGATGCAGCCAGCCAACGCGGCCGGGAGCGGGATGCGCTGACCTTGTTCGACGAATGCGGCATTCTCATCGCCTATTCCGAACCGGACGACGCCGAACGCCTGCAGGCGCATGACTGGATGGATATCTGGTGGACCCGGCGCTTGGAAACCGGCCGGCGGTTGAACTACACGCTGTTCGGCCACAGCGAGTTCGAGAAAGGCCTGACACCGTTCCGGGGCTGGACGGCCAAGGCGCTCTGGGTACAGGTCACTGATGGCTGGCTAACCGCGCCACGGCAAGCGCAACTCGAATGGCTGGATGCCACGGTCAGCGAAGCGATTCGGGCGGGGCAGGTGCTGCGGCACCCGAAAGACCTGACGCCACTGCCGGTACTTGGCGTACCGGGCTGGTGGCCGGCGCAAAACGAGGCGTTCTACGCCGATACCTCCTACTTCCGGCCGAAGCGCATTCGCACCCCGGCCGAAGCAGGCTAGCGGATCAGACTGCGTTCAGCAGCGTCTGCGCGTCGCTGACCTCGAACTTGCCCGGGGCTTCGACGTTCAGCGTCTTCACCACGCCGTCGTCCACGACCATGGCAAAGCGCTGGCAACGCACGCCCATGCCGCGGGCAACCAGATCCAGCTCCAGACCCAGGGCCTTGGTGTAGGTAGCGCTGCCATCGGCCATCATGCGAACCTTGCCGCCAGCGCCCTGCTGTTCACCCCAGGCATGCATCACGAAGGCGTCGTTCACCGCGAAACACCAGACTTCGTCCACACCCTTGGCGCGGAAGGCGTCGATCTCCTGGATGTAGCCCGGCAGGTGCTTGGCGGAGCAGGTGGGCGTGAAGGCGCCCGGCAGGCCGAAGATCACGATCTTCTTGCCCTTGACGAGGTCTGCCACCTGGAAGGCGTTCGGGCCGATGCTGCAGCCATTGCCTTCGACTTCGACGTATTCCGTCAGCGTGCCTTCCGGCAGCCGTTGTCCGACCTGGATCATGGGTATTCTCCTTGGAAAAGGGGGTAAACGGGCGAGCCGCCGGGAATAGGCGGCATCGAAGTCAGATCAGGCGCCAGGCCCGCAGTTCGTCTTTCAGGTAAGCGTAAAACACCGGTGCCGCCACCAGCCCGGGAATGCCGAACGCCGCCTCCATGGCGAGCATGGCCACCAGCAGCTCCCACGCGCTGGCCGCGATGCGGGCGCCGACGATGCGGGCGTTGAGGAAGTATTCCAGCTTGTGGATCACGACGAGGAAACTCAGCGAGCCAATCGCCAGCAGCGGCGAATAGGTCAGGCTGACCATCACGATCACGGTGTTGGAGATCAGGTTACCCAGCACCGGCAGCAGACCGACCACGAAGGTCAGCAGGATCAGCGTCTTGGTGAACGGCAGATGGATGCCCAGCAGCGGCAGCATCCCCGCCAGGTAGAGCCCGGTAAGGAAGGCATTGATCGCCGCGATGCGGACCTGGGCGAACACCACGTTGCGGAATGCCGTGCGCAGCCGGGTCAGACGCAGGTACAGCACTGCGGCCAAGGGACCGTTGGTACTTTGCCGACCCGGCTCCCGCCATGCCACCAGCGCGCCGATCACCAACCCGAAGAATACATAGACCAAACCCAACGCCACACCCTGCCCGGCCAGCTGGAACTTGCCGGAGTGCTCGCGCAACCAGCCCACCGCCCAGTGTTTGAGGCTGCTCTCATCGGCAGGCAGCCAGTCCACCACGGCGGGCGGCAGCAACTGTCGGGAACGCTCCAGGATTTCCGCCAACTGCCGCATCAGTTGGGACATATTGTCCACGCTGTCGCGCAGCGCATACGCCGCACCAATCGCCAGCGCTGCCACCACCAGCAGCACACCGATAGCGACCAGGCCGATCACCAGCAGCTTGGCGCGGTTGCGCGTCAAGCCACGGGTGAGGCGGCCGGCCAGCGAATCGATCACCTCGAAGGTCAGCAAGCCCGCCAGCAGCGCCGGCAGCAGATGCAGCTCCAGCACCAGCAACAGACCGAAGGCCATCGCCCCCCAGGCGAGGTAATCCATCCGGGTCGGGACGGGCGGCTGCAACAGGGAAACCGGCTCGGTCGGTTGGGTCATGGTACGCCGTTGGTCAGAGGACGTAGCGGGCAAGATCTTCGTCAGCCGCCAGGATGCCGAGCTGCGCATCCACCATGGCACGGTCGACGGTAACGGTCTGGCCGGCGCGCTTTGGCGCTTCGAAGGACATTCTTTCTAGCAATCGTTCCATCACCGTATAAAGGCGGCGGGCACCGATGTTCTCGGTCTTCTCATTGACCTGGAAAGCGATCTCCGCCAGCCGGCGGATCGCCTCCTGCTCGAACACCAGGGTCACGCCCTCGGTGGCCATCAGCGCCTCGTACTGCTTGATCAGGCAGGCATCGGTGCCGGTCAGGATGGCGACGAAATCGTCCACCGACAGCGACTCCAGCTCCACCCGGATCGGGAAACGCCCTTGCAGCTCCGGGATCAGGTCCGACGGCTTGGACAGGTGGAAGGCGCCGGACGCGATGAACAGGATGTGGTCGGTCTTCACCATGCCGTACTTGGTGGACACGGTGGTGCCCTCCACCAGCGGCAGCAGGTCGCGCTGCACGCCCTGGCGGGACACGTCCGCGCCGCTGCCTTCCGAACGGCTGGTGATCTTGTCGATCTCGTCGAGGAAGACGATGCCGTTCTGCTCGACGTTCTTCAGCGCCTTGGCTTTCACGTCCTCGTCGCTGACCAGCTTGGCGGCTTCTTCGTCGGTGAGCAGGCGCAGCGCCTCTTTAACGGTCACACGCTGGTTCTGCTTGCGGCCGCCACCGAAGTTCTGGAACAGGCCCTGGATCTGGTTGGTCAGGTCCTCCATGCCCGGCGGGGCGTAGATCTCGGCCGACACCTTGGGGGCTTCCAGTTCGACGTCGATTTCCTTGTCGTCTAGCTGGCCTTCGCGCAGCATCTTGCGGAATTTCTGGCGGGTGGCGGACGCCTCATTGGCCTTTTCTTCCGGCACGCCAAAGCCCACCGGACGCGGCGGCGGCAACAGGATGTCCAGTACGCGGTCTTCGGCGCGGTCTTCCGCATGGTGGCGCTGCTTCTTCGCCTCCTGCTCGCGGGTCTGCTTGATGGCGAGCTCCACCAGGTCGCGCACCAGGCTGTCCACGTCACGGCCGACATAGCCGACCTCGGTGAACTTGGTAGCTTCGACCTTGATGAAGGGTGCATCAGCCAGACGGGCCAGACGGCGGGCGATTTCGGTCTTGCCGACGCCAGTCGGGCCGATCATCAGGATGTTCTTGGGCGTGATCTCGCTGCGCAGCGGCTCGGCCACCTGCTGGCGGCGCCAGCGGTTGCGCAACGCGATGGCGACAGCTTCTTTCGCGGCCTGCTGGCCAACGATGTGCTTGTCGAGTTCGGAAACGATTTCCTGCGGAGTCATGTTCATGGCGGTACGTCTATGGCTGCGTCGTGGGCACGACGGATCGATCGGCGGAGGGGCGTCGGAAGCGCGCGCTTACTCGAGCGTTTCGATCAGATGATTCTGGTTGGTGTAGATACAGATGTCGCCGGCAATCGCGAGGGCTTTCTTCACCACGTCGACCGCGGGAATCTCAGTGTTTTCCCACAGCGCCCGGGCGGCGGCCTGGGCATAGGCGCCCCCGCTGCCGATGGCCGCGATGCCCTGCTCGGGCTCCAGCACGTCACCATTGCCGGTGATGATCAGCGTGTGCTCGCGGTCCGCGACGATCAGCATCGCCTCCAGACGGCGCAGCATGCGGTCGGTGCGCCAGTCCTTGGCGAGTTCGACCGCGGAGCGCAGCAGATGGCCCTGGTGCTTTTCGAGCTTGCCTTCGAAACGTTCGAATAGGGTGAAGGCGTCGGCGGTGCCGCCGGCGAAGCCGGCGAGAATCTTGTCGTGGTAGAGGCGGCGCACCTTGCGGGCGGTGGATTTGATCACCACGTTGCCGAGGGTGACCTGACCGTCGCCGCCCAGCGCAACCTGGTTGCCGCGTCGGACGGAAAGGATCGTGGTGCCGTCGAATTGCTGCATGGATAGACCTCGATTGGCGAATGAACTCCAGATGGAGGCGTCAATGGCAATTGCAAGTTCGCGGCGCGCAGCGGACTACTTGCGATAGGAAATCCGCGCAAACTCATGGAT
>CBIHQA010000107.1:0-9446 GCA_966211475.1 uncultured Neisseriales bacterium | reverse complement strand
CAGCCGGGTAGCGCCGTGCTCGATGATGAGGGCGTTCCCTTCGCTGCCACTGCCGAGGGCTGCAAAACGCATGAAGATTTCTGTCCGTACAAACGACAAGCGGCGAACCAGGTCGCCGCTTGCCTGCCCGAAATCCGGGGGGATTACCGCAACTGGTCGTACAGCAGGGCCAGAATCTTGCCGCCAATCGGCGTGTTTTCCGGCTTGCCGTCCTTGTTCTGAACGGTCACCTTGGCATTGTCGCCATCCGGGCGTACCACCACGCGGTACTGGATGGTTTCGTTCGCCTTCGGTTTATCGCTACTGCCGAACAGCCAGTCGAAGAAGCCGCCGCCACTGCTTTCCGGCTTCTTCTCTTCGGTGTAGCTCACGAAGTAGATGCCGTCCTGGCGGTTACGGTCGACCACTGTAAAGCCGGTGCGATCCAGCACCAGTCCGACACGGCGCCAAGCTCGGTCGAACGGCTCGTAGGAGACGATTTCTCCTGCGTCGCCGGACTTCATCAGCTTGGCGCGATCCGGGGCCTTGTTGGTCGCCAGCTGTTGACGGGCGGTCTGTTCTTCCACCCCCAGGCGGACCATCAGGCGGGTCAGCATTTCTGCTTCCAACTCCGGGTCGCGGGGACGCGGTTGCCAGACGGTCTGGCCGGTGCCGCCGGTTTTGGTTTTGCTTTCGGTATAGGCCTCATACATCCCGCGGTGGGTGATGTAGATCTCGGTCTTGCCGTCTGCGCGACGTTCCATCCGGGTGCGGAATTTATCGCGCTCGTCGGTGGAGTAAATACTGTCGAACAGCTTGCCGAGCGAGTTGCGGATGAAATCATCTGGAATCGAGGCGCGGTTTTCGGCCCAGTCGGTTTCCATGATGCCGGTTTCCGGCTCCTCGATCTTCAGGATGAAGCCGAGTTCCTGCCAGAAGTCCTTCACGGGCAGCCAGAGCTGGTCCGGGCTGGCTTCGACCACCAGCCAGCGATCGTTGCCGGCACGTTCGACGCCAACCTTATTCACCTTGGGCAGCGGGGCGACGGCGGCCGTGGAGCCTTGCGTCTGCACCGTGCCTTGAGCGACTTCGCTGGCGGTGGCGGTGCCGCCACGGTTCACGTCCGGAACCGAGAAGCGGTCATCCGCACCGGGACGGGTCAGGTCGGGCGGGACTTCCAGGCCGGGGGCTTCGCCGGCACTGCGGTAGTCGATCTTCTTGCCCTGGAGAAGGGAGCTGCTGCAGCCGGCCAGCAAGGCAAGCAGCAGGCCGCCGGCAACGAGTCGGGGAGTACGCATGCGATTCCTGTGGGTTGTGCGTGGAGACGGCATTACGGACGGCGCACCAGGTCGCCGGCTTGCTCGAGGGCGCTGCGAACGGCCTTTTGGCCCGCTTCGGTGAGCGGGACCAGCGGCAGGCGCAGTGCACTCTTCATCAGGCCCAGCTCCGCCACGGCCCACTTGACCGGGATCGGGTTGGCTTCGACGAACAGCTTGGTGTGCAGACCGAACAGCGCATTGTTGATGCGGCGTGCGGTAGTCAGGTCGCCGGCACGGGCGGCGGTGCACAGGTCATGCATCGCGCGCGGCGTGACGTTGGCGGTGACCGAGATCACGCCATGCCCACCCAGCAGCATGAAGGGCAGCGAGGTGGCATCGTCACCGGAGTAGAAGGCGAAGTCGGCCGGTGCGCGGCGCAGCATGTCGGTGGCGCGGCCGAGGTCGCCAGTCGCGTCCTTGATACCGACGATGTTCGGGATTTCCGCCAGGCGCAGGGTGGTGTCGTTGGCGAGGTCTGCCACGGTGCGACCCGGCACGTTGTACAGGATCACCGGGATGTCCACCGCCTCGGCGATGGCGCGGAAGTGCTGGTACAAGCCTTCCTGCGTCGGCTTGTTGTAGTACGGCACCACCGACAGGCAGGCGGCGACGCCGGCGCCCTTGGCGGCGCGGGTCAGCTCGATGGCTTCTGCTGTGGAGTTGGCGCCGGTGCCGCCGATGATGGGGATCCGGCCCTTGGCGTGCTCGACGGCGAAACGGATCAGTTCCACATGCTCTTCCACGTTCACCGTCGGTGATTCACCGGTGGTGCCGACGACGACCAGACCGTCGGTTTTTTCCTGGATGTGGAAGTCGATCAGACGGCGGAACGCTTCGTAATCGAGCGAGCCGTCTTCGTGCATGGGGGTGACGATGGCGACGAGACTGCCGGTAATCATGGCGCTGCGTATTCCCTGGCGGTTGCGGTGGACGCGCCGGATGGGTCCGGCACAAGTTGCCTAGTGTACTCCATAAGGGCTGACGCTCGGAACACTCGAAAGGTCCGCATTCGTCGGATCGGTCCGGGCGGAGTGGCGATATGGTAAAATTTTACGATTTACGCAGTCGGATCAATCTCTTGAACAATCCGGTCCAGCGCGCTTGCTGCAGGTGAATGCCGGCAGCGTCGCCGTCCATTCGGCCGACAGGATTGTCCAACTCTGAAGCGGGCCGCATTTCTCCGTGCCGCCCCATTGCAAGAAGGACCTGTACGTTGATCAGTACCAGCAACATCACCATGCAGTTCGGCGCCAAGCCGCTGTTCGAAAACGTCTCGGTAAAATTCGGTGAAGGCAACCGTTACGGCCTGATCGGCGCCAACGGGTCGGGCAAGTCGACCTTCATGAAGATCCTGGGCGGCGACCTGGAGCCTTCCAGCGGCAACGTGGCGCTGGAGCCGGGGCTGCGCCTGGGCAAGCTCAAGCAGGATCAGTTCGCCTACGAAGACCACCGCGTGCTCGACGTGGTGATGATGGGCAACGTCGAGCTGTGGGCGGTGAAGGAAGAGCGCGACAGCATCTACGCGAATCCGGAAGCGACCGAAGACGACTACATGCGCGCTGCCGACCTGGAAGTGAAGTTCGGCGAGCTGGGCGGCTACGATGCCGAAGCCCGCGCGGGTTCCCTGCTGATCGGTGTCGGCATCGCGGAAGGCCTGCACAATGGCCCGATGAGCGAAGTGGCGCCTGGCGACAAGCTGCGGGTGCTGCTGGCGCAGGCGTTGTTCTCTGATCCGGATGTGCTGCTGCTCGACGAGCCGACCAACAACCTCGACATCAATACCATCCGCTGGCTGGAAGAGACGCTGAATCAGCGCAATTCCACCATGATCATCATTTCGCACGACCGGCACTTCCTGAACCAGGTCTGCACCCACATGGCGGACCTGGACTACAACACCATCCGCCTGTATCCAGGTAACTACGACGACTACATGCTGGCCAGCATGCAGGCCCGCGAGCGACTGTTGTCGACCAATGCCAAGGCCAAGGAGCGGGTCGCGGAGCTGCAGCAGTTCGCCGCACGTTTTGCTGCCAACAAGTCGAAGTCCCGCCAGGCTACCAGCCGCTTGCGGCTGGCGGACAAGATCAAGTCCGAGATGGTGGAGGTCAAGCCGTCCTCCCGTCAGAACCCGTATATCCGTTTCGAGATCGAGGACAAGCAGAAGCTGCACCGTCATGCGGTGGAGATCGAGGGGCTGTCCAAGTCCTACGACAAGCCGCTGTTCCGCAACCTGGATCTGATCCTGGAGGCCGGCCAGAAGATCGCGGTGATCGGCCCGAACGGCGCCGGCAAGACCACGCTGCTGCGTACCCTGGTGAGCGATGTGCAGCCGGATGCGGGGCAATTCCGCTGGGCCGAGAAGGCCACCATCGGTTACTTCGCGCAGGATCACGCGGTTGATTTCGATTCGGACCTGAATCTGTATGACTGGATGCACCAGTGGTCGCAGCCGGGTGACGACGAACAGGCCATTCGCGGGGTGTTGGGCCGGCTGTTGTTCTCCAGCGATCAGATCAACAAGTCGGTGCGGGTGCTGTCCGGGGGCGAAAAGTGCCGGATGTTGTTTGGCAAGCTGCTGCTGTCGCGGACCAACGTGATGGTGATGGACGAGCCGACCAACCACCTGGACATGGAGTCCATCGAATCCCTGAACCTGGCGCTGGAACTGTACAAGGGCACGCTGATTTTCGTGTCGCACGACCGGCAGTTCGTGAACTCGCTGGCCACGCAGATTGTGGAGCTCGACGGGCAGGGCGGCTTCTACCATTACCTGGGCGGCTACGACGACTACCTGTCTAGTCGTGGGCTGGAGTAAGTATGTTGTCAGTATGACGTCAGATTTGTGTTGCGACGCAACTTTTGCACTGCGACAACAGACAAATGGGCATCCTCCGGGATGCCCATTTTTGTTGGTTTTGTTGCATTACTTGACGTTTACGTAAACTGAAATTATTTGTGCGCTGCAAGGAACATCGGCTAAAGTGCCGTTAGCGTCAATCTGGTCGGTAAGGTCGTTCCGGAGGTGGTCAATCCGCTGTTGTTCCGGGACGGAGGATGGAGATCGGAGGGGCAAGGGGCCGCGCAGACGGCTTCTTTCGGCAGCGGGTTTTTTCCACGGGTGCCAAGGCCTGCAAGGCTGTGGCGGGAAGACCAGCCAAGAAACAAACAAAAAGTATCGTGAACTTTGTGCCCAATAGGGGGAGTGATCATGCGTTTGAAGGATAAGGTTTCCATCATCACTGGCGCCGGCAACGGTATCGGCCGCGCCACTGCCTTGAAGTTTGCCCAGGAAGGCGCCCGTGTCGTTGCTTGCGACGTGAACCAGGCCGCGCTCGACAGCTTGGTATCCGATATTCAGGCGGCTGGCGGCGAGGCGATTTCGTTCCTGGTCGACGTGACCAAGAAGGACCAGATCAATGCCATGGTGCAAGGCACGTTGGCCAAGTGGGGTCACATTGATACCCTGGTGAACAACGCCGGCATCGTGATGGATGCCCGCCTGCAGAAGATGACCGAAGAGCAGTTCGACCGCGTCATCGATATCAATCTGAAGGGTGTCTACAACTGCACCAAGGCCGTGGTGGACCTGATGACCGAGCGTGGCAGCGGCGTGATCCTGAATGCGTCCTCCATCGTCGGCCTGACGGGCAACTTCGGCCAGACCAACTACGCTGCCGCCAAGTTTGGCGTGATTGGCTTCACCAAGACCTGGATGCGCGAGCTGGGCCCGAAGGGCGTGCGCGTGAACGCGGTCTGTCCGGGTTTCATTGCCACCACCATCCTGAAGGACATGCCCGAAAAGGTGCTGACCGCCATGGAAGAGAAGGTGCCGATGAAGCGTCTGGGCAAGCCGGAAGAAATCGCCAATGTGTATGCCTTCCTCGCCAGCGACGAAGCAGGTTACATCAACGGCGCGGTGATTGAAGTCACCGGCGGCGTGACGTTGTAATACGCGGCAATTGCACAACGGACGGGGCGCTTCGGCGCCCCGTTTGCATTTATAGCGTCGGAAGCAACGGATTCTCGCGAGTAGGGTCTCCATCCGGATTGAGGTGGAGATTTCGTCTTTCCCTGACCGCTTCCCGCAATTCGGCCTCTGCATTGGGGTCAGCGCGCCGGCATGCGCCAAGCGAATGCCAGAGCCATTTTCCTGCGTGTTTTTGCGGAGGGGATGATCCTTGCGGCCCCGCCGTTGCTGGGGTAGAACGTCACGCGTTGTCCTACCCCCTGTAAGGAAATACCCATGTGGAAATCCCTCGGCATCGGCAAACGCCTGACGTTGTCTTTTGGATTGGTTTCGGCGTTGCTGCTGGTTGTGCTGTTGGTTGGTGCATACAACCTGACAGCGATGAAGAATGAAATGTCGCACGCCAGTGCCAGTGGCCAGAAAGGGAAGCTCGCCAGCGAAATGCAGGCTGGCCTGCTGAACCTGTCGGTGGCGGTGCGTGGCGCCGTTGGCGACATGAGCGAATCGGCCATCACCGCCAACGTGGCGCGCATCGAGGGGGCGCAGAAGGCCTTTGACGCGTCCGAGGCGGCTTACCGTCAGCTGGATTCTGCAGCGCAAGGCGCCGAAGAGCGCGCGCTGTTCAAGGAAATCAGCGATGGTAAGGCGGCCTTGGCGCCGCTGGTGGCGGACATGGTCAAGAACATCAAAGGCTATCTGCACGGTGAGGCGACCAAGACCTTGACCGAACAGTTTGCACCGCTGGCGACCAAGCTACAGAGCCGTACGGCCGCGCTGGTGGCGCTGGAGAACGAATCCATCCGCGCGTCCGACCGCGAGGCGCAAGCCACCTATGCGCGTGCGCTGAGCGTGCTTGTGGTGGTGAGCCTGATCGCTGTGGCGGTGAGTTTGCTGTTTGGCGTGCTGGCGACCCGCTCCATCACGGCGCCCCTTTCGCGGGCGCTGAACGTTGCGCAGCGCGTCGCGGCGGGCGACCTGACGGTGCGCATCGTCAACGACCGGCGGGACGAGACCGGGCAACTGCTGTCGGCGTTGCAGCACATGACCGACCAACTTTCGCAAGCGGTCGGCAGTGTGCGGGGCGGGACCGATGCGGTGAAGGGCGGCGCAGACCGCTTGGCGGGTGCGGCCCGGGAACTGAGCAGCGCAGCGGTGCAGCAGGCGGAAGCAGCCTCCGCCACGGCGGCGGCGGTGGAGCAGGTGACCGTCTCGATCGGCAGTGTGGCCGATGCGGCCGAGGAGCTGCGTGCCCGGTCGGCGGAGAGCTTGACGGCGACCCATCAGGGCAGCGACCGCTTGCAGGAACTGATGCGGGAGATGGGTAGCGTGCAGCAGGCGGTCAGCCAGATGGCGGAGTCGGTGCAGGCCTTCGTGCAGCGCACGCAGGAAATCACCGGCATGACCCGCCAGGTGAAGGACATCGCCGATCAGACCAATCTGCTGGCGCTGAACGCAGCCATCGAGGCGGCGCGGGCTGGTGAGGCCGGGCGTGGCTTTGCGGTGGTGGCGGACGAGGTCCGCAAGCTCGCCGAGAAGTCGTCTACCTCCGCAGCCCGGATCGACCAGATCACCCAAGGGCTGGAAGCCCAGTCCGGCCAGGTGGAACAGGTCGTGGAGCAAGGACGCAGTGCGCTGCGTGCCAGCGAAACGGCGGTAAAGAGCGTTGCGGACGCGCTGGAGCTATCCCGTCAGGCGGTGGCCCAGGCCAATCGCGGTGTCGACGAGATTGCCGGTTCGGTGCAGGAACAGAAGCTGGCCAGCAGCGAGATTGCCCGCCACATGGAAGCCGTGGCGGGGATGGTGGAAACCAACCGCAGCATCGTCGAGACGGCAGTGACGGCAATCAATGTGCTGCACGGCGAAGCCGGCCGGATGGAAGCGGCCGTGCAGGTGTTCCAGTGCTGATCTGCGCCTGAGTCACGGCCCCTGTCGTCAGGGGCCTGACTGGGCTATTGCGGGGCGCTCGCCGGGGTTTCGGCGGCGTCCCGTTTCTGTTTCAGCTGCTTGACCTTGGCGATTGCGGCGATATCGCCTTGGTCGGCGGCAGCCTGGTACCAGTTGATCGCTTCATCCAGGTCGACTTCCACGCCGTCGCCGTGTTCGTACATGCTGGCCAGCACGTATTGTGATGACACGTCTCCGCGGCGCGCCGCTTCGCGATACCAATGCGCGGCCTCGACATAGTCGAGCGGCAGGCCGCGCCCGCTGAAGTAGCGGGTGGCGAGTTCCACCTGCGCTTCCACCTGGTTCTGTTCCGCTGCCTTGCGATACCACTCCAGCGCGGTCGGCAGATCACGCTTCATGCCGATACCACGTTCCAGCAGCAGCCCCATGTGGTACTGCGCCACCACCAGCCCTTGGTCGGCTGCCTTGGCGATCCAGAGGGCGCCGGTTTTGGGGTCTTCCCGCGTGCCTTCGCCGTTGATCAACATGATGCCCAGGTTGTACTGCGACAGCGCGACACCGGCGGCGGCTTCGCGGCGGAAGGCCTTCAGGGCGGCCTTGGGGTGGCCGGTGAAGTAGGAATTGACGCCGTCGGCGCTCGCCAAGGCGGGCAGAAGGCACAGCAGGACAAGCCAGCGACGCATGAAGGGCTCCATCTGGATGGGGGGTACGGATCTGTCGGGGAGGTCGGCTGCTTCTGACAGCCGGTATGCGCCTACCCCTGATGGAGTCGATGGTGAACGCCCCCGGGACGGCATGCAAGTGCCGCCGGGGGCGAGGAGAGGAGGGGATCAGGTGCGCTTTTCGACCAGACAGTCGAAACGTTGGGTGACCTCGCCGTGGTCGTCCACGCTTTCCAGGTGGACGTTGAAGCCCCACAGCCGGCCGACGTGCTTCATCACTTCCTGCGAGGTGGCATTCAGCGGACGGCGCTGATGCTGGAAGTGACGCAGGGTCAGGCTGCGGTCGCCGCGCAGGTTGACGTTCCAGACCTGGATATTGGGTTCGCGCATCGACAGGTTGTACTGGGAGGACAACATCTGGCGCAGTTCGCGGTAGCCGACGTCGTCATGGATGGCGGTGACCTCGAGCTTGTCCTTGGCGTCGTCGTCGAGCACAGAGAAGAAGCGCATGTCGCGCATCAGTTTGGGTGACAGGAACTGGCCGATGAAGCTTTCGTCCTTGAAGTTCTTCATCGCGAATTCCATCGTCTCGCGCCAATTGCTGCCGGCGATCTCCGGGAACCACTCGCGGTCTTCGTCCGTCGGCTCTTCGCAGATGCGCCGGATGTCGCGGTACATGTTGAAGCCGAGCGCATACGGGTTGATGCCGTGGTACCAGCGGGCAGTGACCGGCGGCTGGTAGACCACGTTGGTGTGCGACTGCAGGAACTCCAGCATGAAGCCGTCGGTCAGCAGGCCTTCGTCGTACAGGTGGTTGAGGATGGTGTAGTGCCAGAACGTGGCCCAGCCTTCGTTCATCACCTGGGTCTGGCGCTGCGGGTAGAAGTACTGGGCGATCTTGCGCACGATGCGCACGATCTCGCGTTGCCAGGGTTCGAGCAGCGGGGCGTGCTTTTCGATGAAATACAGCAGGTTTTCCTGCGGTTCGGCCGGGAAGCGCCGTTCTTCGATCTCGGCTTCGTGTGCTGGACGGGATGGCAGGGTGCGCCACAGCTCGTTGACCTGCTGCTGAATGTATTCCTCGCGTTGCCGGCGCCGGGCCTCTTCCTGCCACAGCGACAGCTTCTGCGGGCGCTTGTAGCGGTCCACGCCGTAGTTCATCAGGGCGTGGCAGGAGTCGAGCAGTTCCTCCACCCGGTCGATGCCGTGGCGCTCCTCGCATTCGGTGACGTAGTTCCGGGCGTAGACCAGGTAGTCGATGATGCTCGACGCGTCGGTCCAGGTGCGGAACAGGTAGTTGCCCTTGAAGAACGAGTTGTGGCCGAAGGCGGCGTGCGCCATCACCAGCGCCTGCATCGTCAGCGTGTTCTCCTCCATCAAGTAGGCGATGCAGGGGTTGGAGTTGATGACGATCTCGTAGGCGAGCCCCATCTGGCCGCGCCGGTAGCCCTTCTCGGTCTGCAGGAAGTGCTTGCCGTAGGACCAGTGCCGGTACAGCACCGGCATGCCGACGGACGCGTAGGCGTCCATCATCTGCTCGGCGGTGATGATTTCGAGCTGGTTGGGGTAGCAGTCCAGCCGGTAGACCTGTTCGGCCACCCTGCGGATTTC
>CBIHQA010000106.1:0-9450 GCA_966211475.1 uncultured Neisseriales bacterium | reverse complement strand
AGCAGCAGGGCGATGGCAAGGCCCAGCAGGATCACGGCCCAGCCGTCGTCCAGATCCGGCAGGTCCCAGTCGATCCCGCCCGATCCGCCGGATACCTTCACTGTTGGCGTCGCGACCGGCATATCCAGCGCGGCGCTGGCGCCGCCGCCACTAAACTCGCCGCCTCCCGCCACGATGCTGTCGCTTGTCACCAAGGCGTCGGCGCCACCGGACTGCCGGCCCGGCCAGGGCAGATCGTCGACCAGGTCGAGCCAGCCGTCGCCGTCACCCCGCGCCGATTGTCGCCGGCGGTCGCGGAAGCCCACATAGTGCAGCCAAAGCCGCACCAGCAGGAACAACGCCAGCCAGGACACCAGCACCGCCAACGGCAAGCGCAAGGGTAGGCTAGTCAGCCCGACCCACAGCAGACCACGGCTCGCTAACCCACCGCAACCCATGCAGGCGGCCAGCATCAGGGTCATATGCCAGCGCGTGGCATAGCCTGCCAGGACGCGGCGAACCCGCTGTGCGAGGGCTTTCAATGCAAGGTGCGCGGAATGGACAGAGTGAACTCGGGAATGTCGGCCTCGAAGCGGTGACCATCATCCGCATGCATTTCGTAGCTGCCGCGCATGGTGCCGACCGGCGTGGCCAGCACGCAGTAGCTGTTGTACTCGAAGCTTTGGCCGGGCTTCAGATGCGGTGTTTCCCCGACCACACCCGGACCGCGGACTTCCTCCACCTTCATGTCGGCGTCGGTGATGATCCAGTGCCGCGACATCAGGCGCGCCGGCGCACTGCCGGTATTGCGGACAGTGATGGTGTAGGTGAAGACGTAGCGCGACTGCGCCGGGTCGGACTGGGACTCCATATAGGTCGGCTTGGCCGATACCTCGATGGCGTAGCGGTTTTCCGGCATGGCAGGCATCCCTGTAACGGTCAGGCGGATTATGCCACGCTGCTGGCGAGGCGGGCGGGTCGGTGACGCATTGCGGCAGGGTCGTCGTGGTTCAGTCCGACAAGGTAAAATAGGGAATCCCCCCTTATCCCGGAAATCCGACATGTCTGCCGCCCGCACGCCCGCATACCGAATCGCCCCCAGCATCCTGTCCGCCGACTTGGCCCGTCTGGGGGAGGACGTCGAACGAGTGATCGCCGCCGGCGCCGACCTGGTGCATTTCGACGTGATGGACAACCACTACGTCCCCAACCTGACCTTCGGACCGATGATCTGCGAGGCGATCAAGCCGTACACCAGCAAGGCGGGGGGCAGCGTGCCGATCGACGTGCACCTGATGGTCAAACCGGTGGACAGCCTGGTGCCGCAGTTCGCCAAGGCGGGCGCCAACCTGATCACCTTCCACCCGGAAGCCAGCGAGCACATCGACCGCACCCTGCAACTGATCCGTGACCATGGCTGCAAGGCCGGCCTGGTGTTCAACCCGGCGACGCCGTTGCACTACTTGGACCACGTGATGGACCGGCTCGACATCGTGCTGCTGATGAGCGTCAACCCGGGCTTCGGCGGGCAGAGCTTCATCCCGTCCACCCTCGACAAGCTGCGGGAAACCCGCCGGCGTCTGGATCAGTACCGTGAGCGCACCGGCCGTGACATCTGGCTGGAAGTCGACGGCGGCGTAAAGGCAGACAACATCGCGGAGATCGCGGCCGCCGGCGCCGATACCTTCGTCGCGGGTTCCGCCATCTTTGGCTCGCCGGATTACAAGGCCACCATCGACCGGATGCGGGCCGAACTCGCTAGCGTGGGTACGTGAACCAGGGGGTGAGCACATGAACCTGTATATCGTCACCGGACACTCGGGCGGCATTGGCGCCGCACTGGCGGATGCGCTACTGACGCCGGAGTCGATGGTGGTCGGCGTTTCCCGCCGCGGTAATCCGACGCTTCCGGCCCGCGCCATCACCCATGACGCGCTGTTCCGCGAGCGCCTGCTGGATCTGTCGGACACCGCAGCCTTGCTGGCCGCGCTACCGACACTGTTCGCCGATTTGCCCTGGCCGAGGGTCGCCCGCGCCTGCCTCATCAACAACGCGGGCACGGTCGCACCGGTGGCGCCGGTTGGTCGGCTGGATGCCGCGCAGGTCGCTTCGTCGATCGCGTTGAACCTCACCGCGCCCTTGTTGCTGACCGATGCCTTCCTGCGGGCGAGCGAGGGGGTGGCCGACCGGCGCATCCTCAATCTGTCGTCCGGTGCCGGCCGCAAGGCCTACCCGGGGTGGTCAGTCTATTGCGCCGGCAAGGCCGGGCTCGATCATTTCAGCCGCGTGGCGGGGCTGGATGTGCCGCCGGAGGTGCGTGTCGCAGCCATCGCACCAGGCATTGTCGATACCGGCATGCAAGCGGCCATCCGTGCGACGCCGGCCTCCGACTTTCCGCTGCGCGAGCAGTTCGTCGACTACAAAGCGAGCGGGCAGCTGTCGGAACCAGCAACCGTCGCCAGCCGTCTGATCGACTATCTGCTATCCGACCGCATGGGGCGGGGCGACATCGTGGACGTACGGGATTTTTCATGAGTATTCGCGCCATCGCCTTCGACCTGGACGGCACGCTGGTCGACAGCATTCACGACCTGGCTGCCGCCGCCAATGCGATGCGGGCGGCGCTCGCCCTGGCCCCGCTGCCTGCCGAGCGGGTTGAAACCTATGTGGGGGACGGCTCCGCCTCGCTGGTCGCCCGGACTCTGCTCGACGCCAAGGCGGCCGAGCCTGACGACAGCCCCTTGCAGCGGCAGGCGAGGGAGCTGTTTCGCGATGCCTATCTCTCCCTGCTGACCCATACCACCCGGCCCTTCGACGGCGTGCGAGAGGCACTGGAGCGACTGTCCACGGCCGGTTGGCCGATGGCTGTGGTCACCAACAAGCCGCTGGCCTTCACCTTGCCGCTGCTGGCGGAGCTGGACTTGGCCCGCTACTTCCCGGTGGTGGTGGGCGGCGACACGCTGACCGAGAAGAAGCCGCATCCGGCCCCGCTACATCACGCTGCCGGGCTGCTCGGCGTGACGCCGGCCGAGATGCTGATGATCGGCGACTCAGTGAACGACGTCCTGTCCGCCCGCGCCGCCGGTTGCCCTGTCTGGGTAGTGTCCTTTGGCTATGCCGGCGACCCCGTCGCCTTGAAGGCCGATCGGGTGATTGCCGATTTCGGCGCGTTATCGGAGGCCGTGGATATTGGGTCGGCAGTGACCGACTGAGCCGCTTTCACCGTTGCCAGCGGCCTGGAATTACGCCACAATGCCCCGAGTTGTTTGTCGTAACTTCCCTGCACCGAATACTGATCATGGCGTTTTACTCCGACGAAATGTGGCTGGAATGGCGATGGCGCCGCGTGTAAGCGCGCCCACCGGCCTTTCCGCATTCAATTTCGCTTGGAGTAACACGTCATGCTGACTCGCGACGCTTTTGCCGCGCTCGCCCGCCAGGGCTACAACCGCATTCCGGTCACGCTGGAACTGCTGGCTGACCTCGATACCCCGCTGTCCGTCTACCTGAAGCTAGCCAACAAACCGTATTCCTATCTGCTGGAATCGGTGGTGGGCGGCGAGCGCTTCGGTCGCTATTCCTTCATCGGCCTGCCCTGCGAAACCCGCCTGGAAGTGCGCGGCGACTTGGTGCAAGTCAAACGCGGCGTGGACGTGGTGGAAACCCACGAAGGTGATCCGCTCGCCTTCATCCAATCCTACCAGCAGCGCTTCAACCCGGCGCCGCTGCCGCAACTGCCGCGCTTCAACGGTGGGCTGGTCGGCTACTTCTCCTACGAGACCATCCGCTACTGCGAGAAGCGCTTTACCAAGCTGGACAAGCCTGGCCACCTCGATACGCCCGACATCCTGCTGCTGCAGTCCGAACAACTGGCGGTGGTGGACAACCTGTCCGGCAAGCTCTACCTCGTGGTCTACGCCGACCCGAACATCCCCAACAGCTACGACATGGCGCTGGTGCGCCTGACCGAGCTGTGCCTGAAGCTGCGCGATGCGGCGGCGATTCCGCTGCAGAGCAGCAACCAGGTCTATACCTCGCAGAGCGAATTCGGGCAGGAGCCGTTCAAGGAAGCGGTGGACCGCGCAAAGCACTACATCTACGAAGGCGATGCGATGCAGGTGGTGCTGTCGCAGCGCATGCAGATGCCCTTCGCCGACCACCCGCTGGCGCTGTACCGTGCGCTGCGCATGCTCAACCCTTCGCCCTACATGTTCTATTACGACATGGGCGACTTCCACATCGTCGGCGCCTCGCCGGAGATCCTGGTCCGTCGCGAAGGCGACAACGTGACGGTGCGCCCGATTGCCGGCACCCGACCGCGCGGGGCCACCCATGAGCAGGATGTGGAACTGGAGCACGAGCTGCTGGCCGATCCGAAGGAGCTTGCCGAGCATCTGATGCTGATCGATCTCGGCCGCAACGACGTAGGCCGTATCGCCGAAGTCGGCTCGGTGAAGCTCACCGACAACATGACCATTGAACGCTACTCCCACGTGATGCACATCGTGTCCAGCGTGGAAGGCAAACTGAAGCCCGGTAGCGGCAACATGGACGTGCTGCGCGCCACCTTCCCGGCGGGCACCGTCTCTGGTGCCCCCAAGGTGCGGGCGCTGGAAATCATCAACGAACTCGAACCGACCGCCCGTGGCATCTATTCCGGCGCGGTGGGTTACCTCAGCTTCTCCGGCGACATGGACCTGGCGATCGCGCTGCGCACCGCGGTGATCAAGGACCAGACGCTGTACGTGCAGGCCGGCGCCGGCATCGTCGCCGACTCGGTACCCGAGAGCGAATGGCAGGAAACACAGAACAAGGCCCGCGCGGTGCTGCGCGCGGCTGAGATGGTGCAGCAGGGGCTCGACCGTGAGCGCGTCAACCTGTGGGCGACGCGCTGACCCCTCGAGACAACCCGACAGAATCCGGAGACCCCCATGCTGCTCATGATCGACAATTACGACTCTTTCACCTACAACCTGGTCCAGTACTTCGGCGAACTGGGCGTGGAGGTGGAAGTCCATCGCAACGACGAAATCACGCTCGACGAAATCGCGGCCAAGAAGCCGCAATTCCTGGTGTTGTCGCCCGGACCGTGCACGCCGAACGAGGCGGGCGTATCGGTGCCTGCCATCCAGCGTTTCGCGGGGCAATTGCCCATCCTCGGCGTCTGCCTGGGCCATCAGTCCATCGGCCAGGCCTTTGGCGGCAAGATCGTGCACGCCAAGCAGCTGATGCACGGCAAGACCTCGCCGGTGATGCACCACAACGTCAGCGTGTTCACCGGCCTGCCGAACCCGGTGACCTGCACTCGCTACCATTCGCTGGTGATCGAGCGTGAATCCATCCCGGACTGCCTCGATATCACTGCCTGGACCGAAGACGGCGAAATCATGGGGGTTCGGCACAAGACGCTGAACATCCACGGCGTGCAGTTCCATCCGGAGTCGATCCTCACGGAGTGCGGACACGCCATGCTGAAGAACTTCCTCGACGGCGCAGCCTGAGCGGGGGGGAGGGCATGGCGCAGGTCAAGATCTACGGTCTGGCGGCGCACCTCGATCCGATCAAGGCACGCCTCTCGGACCTCGTGCACGGTTGTCTGGTCGACGCACTCGGCCTGCCGGCTGACAAGCGATTCCAGCGTTTTTTCCCGCTGGAGCCAGACGACTTCATTTATCCGGCGGACCGCAGTGCCGCCTACACCCAGCTTGAAATCCTGCTGATGAGCGGCCGCAGCGTCGCAGCCCGCAAGCGGCTGATCCGCCTGCTGTTCGAGCGGGCGGAAGCCGAACTCGGCATCTCGCCCGCCGACCTGGAAATCTGTCTGATCGAAAGCGATCCGGCCAATTGGGGTTTCCGCGGCCTGCACGGCGACGAGGTCAAGCTGACCTACCGAATCGACATCTAGGAACCCAGGAGAGGCGCCATGATTACGCCCCAGGAAGCACTCACGCGCGTCATCGAACACCGCGAAATCTTCCACGACGAAATGCTGCACCTGATGCGCATGATCATGCGCGGCGAACTGTCGCCGGTGCAGATGTCCGGCATCATCATCGGCTTGCGGGTGAAGAAGGAAACCATCGGCGAGATCGCGGCAGCGGCACAGGTGATGCGCGAATTTGCGACACCGGTGGAGGTGGCCGACCACGACCGGCTGGTGGACTTGGCAGGCACGGGCGGCGACGCCAGCCATAGCTTCAATATCTCCACCGCCAGCATGTTCGTGGCGGCCGGCGGCGGTGCCCGCATTGCCAAGCATGGTGGCCGTTCGGTCTCCAGCAGTTCCGGCTCGGCCGACGTGCTGGAGGCGCTTGGCGTGAACCTGAACCTCAATTCTGCACAGGTAGCACAGAGCATTCAGGAAACCGGCATCGGCTTCATGTTCGCCCCCAACCACCACAGCGCAATGAAGCATGCGGCCCCGGTGCGCAAGGAGCTCGGCGTGCGCACCCTCTTCAATATCCTCGGTCCGCTGACCAACCCGGCCGGCGCGCGCCGCCAGTTGATGGGCGTGTTCCATCCAGACCTGGTCGGTATCCAGGTGCGGGTGCTGCAGCGCCTCGGCAGCGAACGGGTACTGGTCGTCTACGGCCGTCCGCAGGAAAGCGGCCCGGGGCTGGACGAGCTGTCGCTGTCCGGCGAGACCCTGGTCGGCGAACTGGTCGACGGCCAGGTGCGTGAGTACGCGGTCCATCCGTCCGACTTCGGCCTGCCGGTCTATCCGCTCTCCGCCTTCAAGGCGAGCAGCACATCGGAATCCAAGGCCGTGCTGCTGTCGGTACTGGCCAACCAGGCTGGCCCGGCCCGCGACATCGTGATTCTGAACGCTGGCGCTGCGCTTTACGCGGCCGGTGTGGCGGCGGATATCAAGGAAGGCGTGGCGCGGGCGCGCGAAGCCATCGAAAGTGGCGCCGCACGCGCCAAACTCGACCAGTTCGTCGAGTTCACGCAACGCGTTTCCGCCTGAGGGCGGGGCATATCCGCCCTTTCGAAAGAAAGGGTGGGAAAACAGACAACAAGCGCGGTTGGCTTGTCGAATTGACGGGCTTTGCCCGCGAGTCGACGGGAAAACAGGGTTTTCGAAAGGTGCCTTTGCGTTCGAAAACATGAGCAAGGACGAATCATGAGCGACATCCTCCAACGCATTCTGGCCACCAAGGCCGAGGAGTTGGCCCGACTGCGACGTAGCCGTGGCGAAAGCGGCTTGCGCGAAGGCGTTGCCGCCGCGAGCCCGGTGCGCGACTTTGTCGGTGCCATCCGGGCCAAGCACGCTGCCGGCCAGTCTGGCGTTATCGCCGAGATCAAGAAGGCCAGCCCGTCCAAGGGGGTGATCCGCCCCGACTTCGATCCGCCGGCCATTGCCAGTAGCTACGAAGCGGGCGGCGCGGCCTGCCTGTCGGTACTGACCGACCGCGACTATTTCCAGGGCGCAGAGGAGTACTTGGTTGCAGCCCGCGCAGCATGCGTGCTGCCGGTGATCCGCAAAGACTTCCTGATCGATCCGCTACAAGTGATCGAGGCCCGCGCGATGGGGGCGGATTGCGTGCTGCTGATCGTCGCCGCGCTGTCGCCCTCGCAACTGATCGAGCTCGAAGCCGCCGCGATGGAACTGGGCATGGCGGTGCTGGTAGAAGTGCACGACGCCCAGGAGCTGGAGATCGCGCTGGACCTGAAGACCCCGTTGGTCGGCATCAACAACCGCAACCTGCGGACCTTTGAGGTTAGCCTGGATACCACCATCGGCTTGCTGCCGCGCATCCCGAAGGAACGGATCGTGGTGACTGAAAGCGGCATCCTGAAGCCTGCGGATGTCGCGCGGATGCGGGAGAATGACGTGCACACCTTCCTGGTGGGGGAGGCGTTCATGCGCGAAGCGGAGCCGGGTGAGGCGCTGGCGAAGTTCTTTGGTTGAGAGAGAAGGTGTTGAAACAAAACGGGCCGCGATTGCGGCCCGTTTTGTTTGATAGATCAGTTCAGCTTAGAACTTATGGTTGTACTGGATGCTGAACATGTTCGCATGGGTCTTGTAGTCTCCCACCAGCGTGCCCGGTGCCGGATTGGCGGTACCGGCTCGTCCGTAGTCATCGTCGGTGCGGTTCACGGACGCCTTCTTGACCTTCACATAGGCATACGCGAAGTCGATCGAGTTCTGCTTGTCAAAGTTGTAGCTGGCACCCAGGGCGAACCAATGACGATCATTGTCCGGCAAGGTGGTCAAAGCATGGGCTGCATCCGGCACCGGGGACTGGTCATACATATAACCGCCACGCAGCGTCCATTGATCGTTCAACTTGTAGCTGGCGCCGACCGAAACCTTGACCGTGTCTTTCCACTTTGCTTCAAAAGTCGTGTTGCGGGTCGGGTCAGTGCTCGTCGGCAGGTTAATGCGGATTTCTTGCAGACGGCTGTGACGAGTCCAAGTGACGTCGCCCATGATGGACCACTTGTCATCTAGCTTGTGGAAGCCGTTGACCGACAAGGATTCTGGCGTAGTCACCTTCACTGATGCACTGCCGTTCGCCAGACCGGCTGCGATGCCGGCGTTGATGACGGCAAGTAGACCAATGTTGGGAGGCAGGCCGGTCGGTTGGGTAAATGTCACATCACCCTTGAGCTCATGCTTGATTTGTGAACGATAGGCAACGCCAATCCGAGTGTCGTCGTTCGGCTTGAACATGTAGCCGAGGTTGAAGCCGTAACCCCAATCATTGCCAGTAACCTTTGCATGAGAGTCGCTGGCGCCGGCATAGAACCCTGCGGCTGCTGCGGTAGCTGGATTGGAGGCGACTAGTGCGCGAATGTTGTAGTCGCGTTCGAGGGATGCGTCGAAGTATTGGGCCGACACACCGATACCTACGCTATTGCGGTCATCCAGCTTGATTGCGAGCGTCGGATTGATGTTTACCGATTGCAGTTCTGTCTGGCGAATATAGTATCGGCCGGCGAAATCGCTGTCGAAATCCGCGCTGGCGCCAAACGGGACAAAGACCCCCACGCCGACGGTGTACTTGTCATTGATCTGCTTCGAGAAGTAAGCGTGCGGAACGTAGTGCGTGTCCAGGAACTTGCCGCCGTTGCTGGCCGGATTGACTGCTACACCTGCCCCTGTAGTCGCTTGGGTAAAGTTGAACGAAGACTTCGGCGCAACAACTGCCAAGTCGACGGACGCCGTCGTCCCTTCCACATTGGTGAGGCCGGCCGGGTTGTAGTAGATGGTCGATGCATCGGCGGCTTCAGCGGCACCAGCGTTGGCAGTGCCCATGTTGCGGGCGCTCTGGGTGCCGAAGTTGTAGCCGGAAGCCAGTACGGCGTTGCCGACGCCCATGGCCAGCAGTGCCAGACCGGCGTGAAGGGTCATTTGTTTCAGTTTCATGCCTAGCCTCTTCTCTTATGGTTTGCGGTGCGTTGTCTCTGGTGTTGCGTACTTATCGCGAATCATAGTTCACAGAGCAAACGTTAGCTTTACTGCAA
>CBIHQA010000105.1:0-9461 GCA_966211475.1 uncultured Neisseriales bacterium | reverse complement strand
AACACATTCCGCTGCCGACCGTTGGCTGCGTCCTGCAGGCTTACTTGTGCAAGGGAAGGTAATGAGAGGCACCCCGACATTGGAGAGGGCGATCGCGGCCGGTGCGACGGAATGCGTCAATGCCCTGTGGCGAATGATCTTGTCCGGCGTCTCCACGCTGTTGGCGTGGGCATGCTTGTCGTCCGTGGCGCTGGCGGCGGAGACCGTCCATTTCGTCACCGATCCCGAAAAGAATGGTGGTTATCTGATCGAAATCACTCGGGCCGCCTTTGAACGGGTGGGATACAAGGTGGAGATCGAATTCGTGCCCTGGGCGCGGGCGTTGAATTCGGTGATCAGTGGCACTTCGGAAGCCTTGCTTGGTGTGTACTACAACGATGCGCGGGCCGAGAAGATGTTGTACACCGATAGCATCGGCACCTCGGACCTTGTGTTCTTCAAGCTCAAGGGCGCCGACATCGCCTTCACCTCGTTGGATGCCCTGAAGACGCAACGGATCGGCACCATCCAGGGGGCTTACTACACTCCGGAATTCGATCAGGCCGCTTTCCTCAAGAAGGACCCGGTGTCCGATTATCGGCTGAACATCCGGAAGCTGCTGGCCGGCCGCGTGTCTTTGATCGTGGAAAAACGCGCGGTGGTATTGAACGCCCTGGCAACCGAATTCCCCGAGTCGAAAGACAAGATCGAAGCACTGGAGCCGCCGCTGACTACCGCCCGGTTCTTCAACGCGTTTGCGCGGAACTATCCGCATGCCGAGCAGAAGGTGGCGGATTTCAACCGGGGGTTGAAGCTGATCGCAGCGGACGGGGCTTTGAAGGCCATCATGGATAGGCACTTGCACGAGTAACGTGCAGCGTTGCTTCGAGAATGGCAAGGCCGGATAGCATCCTGGCTACCGCTGCGCGGGCCGTATCAAGGCAATTGCGAGCCCAACTCAATAGCAGCTTGCCGCAGAACAGGAAATACCCGGCTTTCCAGATCGGCAACGTTGATGTGGGCGCTCGGGGCACCGACGTTCATGGCGGCGATGACTTTGCCGCGTGGGTCCCGCACGGGTACCGCAATGGAGCGCAGACCGACCTCCAGCTCCTGATCGATTACGGCGTGGCCGCTGCTGCGGACGTGGTCGAGGATCTCCCGCAGCTTTTCCGGCGTGTGGACGGCTTTGGGCGTGCGCTGCACCAGTTTGACGCGGGCCAGGTAAGCATCAAGTTCGTCGGGGGGGAGGGCGGCCAGCAGCACCCGGCCGATCGAGGTGCAGTAGGCCGGCAGGCGGCTGCCAACGCGCAAGTCGATGGACATCAGGCGAGTGGCGGTCTTGGAGCGGGCGACGTAGAGGATTTCGTCGCCTTCGAGGGTGCCGACCGAACTGGTTTCGTGCACCTCGGCGCTGACCCGGTCCAGCAGCGGCTGGGCCAGCGTCACCAGCGGGCTGGAGCTGAGGTAGGCGTGCCCGATCAGCAGGATCTTGGGGGTGAGCGCGAAGTGGCGGTCGTCGTCAGTCGTGGCAAAGCCGAGCTTGGCCAGGGTGTACATGCAACGACGGACGGCGGCCCGCGACAGGCCGGTACGGTGGCTGAGTTGGGCAACCGTTAGGGCGCGCTTCTGCTGGCCGAAGGCGACCAGCACGGTCAAGCCGCGGGCGAGCGACGCCATGAAGTTCGGGTCGCCGCCGAAGGCCTCGAGCGCTTCGGCGGGTAGGCCGGATGAGGGAGCGGGTTTCTCGTCGTGTTCGGTAACCAGCACGGTGTCGTTCATGTCGGTGTCTCGTGGTCGGCCTTGTCAGCGCCTGTTTGCATGGTGGTCCCTGTGGGCTACAGGGGGAGCGCCCGCGTGTCGCCAGCCGCCTGGATGGCGGTGCGGATGCCGACGTTGGCGGCGCCGTACTGGTTGTATCCGCCGCGCCTTTCCAGCAGCTCGAAGAAGAAACGGCCACCTTCGAATGGGGTGGTGTAGGCGTGGAACAGTTCGCCCCCTTGGGCATCGCGGTCGTACAGGATGTTCAGCTCCGCCAACTGGTCGATGGTTTCTTGCGGCAGATCGTGGCGGGCGGCCAGGTCGTCATAGTAGTTGCGCGGCACATCCAGCAGAGGCAGGCCATTGGCTCGGGCGGACCTGACGGCGGCGATGATGTCGCTGGTGGAAAAGGCCAGGTGCTGCAGGCCGGAGCCATGGTAAGTCATGACTGCGCGGGAGATGGCGGTGTCGCGGCTCTCCGAGATGTTGAGCGGCACCCGGATGCGGCCGCAGGGGCTGCGAACGGCACGGCTGTGTACCACGCCGTACGGATCCGGCAGCACGAATTCATGATCGGCCTCGAACCCGAGCAGCGCGCGGAAGAAGGTCACCCAGTGATCCAGCGTGCCGGGTGGCAGCGCGATCGCATAGTGGTCGATGGCGGTGATCAAGGGGCCGCGTCCCGGGGGGGCCTGCATCCGGAAATCGGCATCGTAGAAGCCTTGGCCTTGGGCATCTTCCACCAGGTAGATCAGGCTGCCGTCGGGCGCGCGAAGCGCGGGAATCTTGTTCTCATTGGGGCCGACCCGGCCTTCGTATGAGGTGTACTGGAAGTCGCGTGCACGCGACAGCAGTGGTTGGGCTTCGCTGACCCGATAGGCGACCGCGCACAGCGAAGGGCCGTGGGCGGAAAAGTAAGCGTGCGCGAAGGAGTTCGGTTCTTCGTTCAGGATCAGGTTGACGCCCTGGTTGCGGTACAAGCTGACCTTTTTGGAGCGGTGCTCGCCTGCCTGTTCGAAACCCAGTTGGGCAAACCAGGCCGCCAATCGTTGGGCATGGTCCGCATCCACGGCAAACTCCAGGAACTCCACGCCGCCGTAGACAGGGAGTGGGGTTGCTGTCGTGAGCGCTTGCCTGGCCTGGTCGGCTGCGCTGCCCGCCAGTAGGGCGGCATCCTGAAGGCTCGCGCGGGTCTCCTCTTCCAACAGCAGCAGGGAGCGGTAGCCGTCGTGCGCGGTGACGCTGGCCGGCGCCGAGCGGAAGCCGTCGTTGAAAATCTCCAGCGACCAGGGGCCTTGGTAGCCGGTCTGTACCACGCGCCGGGTAAAGTCGGTCAGCGGTAACTGGCCCTGGCCGGGGAAGCAGCGGAAGTGGCGGCTCCATTCCTGCGTATCCATCGACAGCCGCGGGGCGTCAGACAGCTGGACATAGACGATGCGCTCACCCGGGATGTCATCGAGCAGATTCAGCGACTCACCGCCCGCCAGAAGATGAAAGCTGTCGAGCACCAGGCCGAAACGGGGATGATCGACCGCCTGGACCAGTTGCCAGGCTTGCCGGGAGGTGCGGATGTGGCTCCCCCAGTTGAGCGCTTCGTAGCCGATGGTGATGCCGTGACGAGCTGCCCGCTCGGCGAGTTGGCGCAGATCGTCGGCGAGCAGCGTCAGATCGCCCAGGGCCTGGGGGGCGACGTTGCTGCAAACCAGCATGCGCTGGGCACCGAGCTCCCCCATCAGTTCGAACTTGCGCTCTGCGCGATCCAGATTCGCCTGCAGGCGGTCGCGAGGGCAGCCCTCGAAATCGCGGAAGGGTTGGAACAGCAGGATTTCCAGCCCCCGGTCTTCCGCGATGCGTCGCACGTCCCGCGGCGTTCCATCGAAATAGAGCAGGTCGTTCTCGAACATCTCGATGCCGTCGAAACCGGCGACCGAAATGGCTTCCAGCTTTTCGGTCAGCGGGCCGCTGATCGATATGGTGGCGATGGAGCGCTGCATGTCGTATGCCTTTTATACGAGGGCCGATTCCTGGCGTGGATTCTGGATCGCGAGGGGTGGTAGTGCAAGTGCGATTGTCGGCAGGTAGCGCGATTATCGTGCATTGCGGACAGGGCCGTGGTGGGTAGAAACGGCTCATATTCGGCGCGCTAGCAAGGGGAGGACGGATTGGGGAAAGCCACAACCCCCGTGGCTTTCCGAGTCGTGATAACGTTTCCGGCGGTTGATTCCTCATACGATTTCTTTGCTGGTCGAGGGCGCTGGAACGCGCGGCAGACGGCGTGCAATTTCCGTTCGAATATCGCCCACAACTTTGATAATCGAACTTGAACCGATTGGTACAAGAGTCCTACACTGGCCCTGCCATATCGCACGAATGAGCGATTATCGAACTTTGGCGACCAGAGAGATAACGTACAAAAGAGGAGCTTCACCATGGCAAGGAAATTCATCCTGCGTTCGCTGACCCACGCCATCCTGGCGGGTTCGGCCGTGCTGAGCCTGGGCGCCATGCAGGCCCGCGCCGCAGAGACGCTCAAGATCGCCAACGTGGTCGAGCTGTCCGGCACAGGCGCAACCGCGGGCACCAACTTCAAGAACGGTGTGGAACTCGCGGTGAAAGAGATCAACGCCGCTGGCGGCATCCTCGGCCGCAAGATCGAAACCTCCACCATGGACACCCAGTCCAACCCCGGCGTCGCCAAGGGCCTGACCCAGAAGGCCATCGACGACGAGGCATTCGCCATCTTCGGGCCGGTGTTCTCCGGCTCCATCATCGTCAGCATGGGTGAAAGCCGGCGCGCCGAGATCCCGAACTTCACCGGCGGCGAGGCGGCCAACATCACCCAGATGGGCAACCCCTACATCTTCCGCACCAGCTTCACGCAAGCCACCGCTATGCCGAAGATCGGTCGCTACATCACCCAGCAGGCCAAGATCAAGAATCTGGCCATTATCTATGTGAACAACGACTTCGGCATTGGCGGCCGCGACATGCTCGCCACCTCGTTAGCGAAGAGCGGTACCAAGTTCGCCGCTGCCGTGTCGACCGATCCGGGCCAGGTGGATTTCTCCGCCGCCGTGCTGAAGGTCAAGCAGAGCAATGCCGATGCCGTGTTCGTCTACACCAATGAGGAAGAGTCCGCCCGCGCGCTGAAGGAGTTACGCAAGCAGGGTTGGGACAAGCCGATCTTCGGCGAGACCACGCTGGCGGGCCAGAAGGTGATCGACCTCGCTGGTGATGCGGCCAACGGCGTGATCGCCCACGTCGGCCTGACCGTGGACGCTAATGTGCCGACCATCAAGACCTTCAAGGGCAAGTTCGAGAAGGCCTACGGCTACACCTCCGACCACAACGGCATGAAGGGCTACTCCGGCGTTTACGTGCTGAAGGCCGCGATCGAGAAGGTCGGCAAGTTCGACCGCAAGGCGGTGGCGGATGCGCTGCACAGCTTGTCCGTGAGCGCGGCCAAGTACCCGGGCGCGCTGCTCGACGTCACCTTCGACAAGAACGGCGACCTCGACCGCGAAAGCTTCCTGGTGCAGGTGAAGAACGGCAAGCAGGAAGTCATCTCCATCCTGCCGCCGCTGGGCAAGAACTGATCTCCGGTTCGCCGCACCGCGCGACCCGCACCTGACCTCCTGATCCACCGTCTTTCCGGATGGCGCCTGCCGCTGCGCAGGTGCGTCCGGAAGGGCATGGAGATTCACACATGACAGATTTGCTCCAGCTTCTGCTGTCGGGCCTGGCCACCGGTTCGATCTATGCGCTGGCCGCGCTCGGCTTCACGCTGCTCTGGCAGGCCTCCGGCACGATCAACTTTGCCCAGGGCGAGTTCGTGATGCTGCCGGCCTTCATGATGTTGTTGCTTGGCATGGCGGGGTTGCCCCTGCTGCCAAGTTTCGCGATCACCGCGCTGGTGGCGGTGGTGGTACTGGGCTGGGCGTTCAAGCGCGGTCTGGTGGACCCGCTGCTGCGCTTCGGCATGATGCCGATCGTGGTGGCGACCATCGGCTTGTCGATCGCGCTGCGCAATGGCGTGCGCGTGGGCTTCAGTGCAGAGGCGCATCCGTTCCCTAACCTTTTTCCCGACCAGGTCTACCGCCTGGCTGGGGTGACGGTCTCGGCGTCCGACATCGGCACGCTGGTGGTTGCGCTGACCCTGGTGCTCGGCCTGCAGGCCTTCCTGCAGCGCACGGTCACCGGTCGTGCGATGCAGGCCGTGGCGCAGAACACCGAAAGCGCCAGCGTGCTCGGTATCAACGTGCCGCGCATGGTGTTCTACACCTTTGCCATCAATGCGGTGCTGGCAACCGCCGCCGCGCTACTGGTGACGCCGGTCTACCTGGCCAAGTTCGACATGGGCGAGTCCCTGGGGACCAAGGCCTTCTTCGCCGCCATCATCGGCGGCTTCAACAACCCCCGCGGCGCGCTGCTGGGCGGGGTGGTGATCGGCGTGTCGGAAAACCTGGCCGCCGCCTACCTGTCACCGGCGTATAAGGACGCGGTGGCGCTGGGGCTGTTCATGATCGTGATCCTGTTCAAGCCGAACGGTCTGCTGGGCAAGGCCGAGGAGCGCAAGGTATGAAAAAGCTCGCAATCCTGGGCGCACTGCTGCTGGCGGTGGTGCTGCCATTGTTCCTGAAGTCCTACGGCGTCTACTCACTGACCTACTGGCTGGTGTTCGTGGTGGCGACCATGGGCCTGAACCTGACGGTGGGCTACGCGGGGCAGAAGTCGCTTGGCCACGCGGCCTTCCTGGGCATCGGCGCCTATACGGTGGCCATCGTGATGAAGGCAGGGTTCAGTTTCTGGTTGGGGCTGCCGCTAGCGGGGGGGCTGTGCTTCCTGGTGGGCCTGGTGCTGGGGTTCCCGGCACTGCGGGTGCGCACCATCTACCTAGCCTTCTGCACGCTGGGCTTCAACATCGCGGCGTGGCTGGTGATGCGTAACGAGGAATGGCTCACTGGCGGTACCTTCGGTATTTCCAACATCGCGCGGCCTAGCCTGTTCGGGGTGTCGTTCGAAGGCTCGCTGCAGTATTACTACTTCGTGCTGGGTGTGACGGTGATCATGGCACTGCTGCTGTGGGGCCTGCTGCGTTCGCCCTGGGGTCGTGCCTTCCAAGCCCTTCGCGACAACCCGATCCGGGCGGAAAGCCTGGGGGTTTCGGTGCGGGCCTATACGCTGCTGTCGTTCTCGATCGGTGCCGCGTACGCCGGCGTAGCGGGTGGCTTGTTCGCCTCATTGGTGCAGTTCATCGAACCAGCGCCGTTCGCGGTGAGCGGCTCGATCATGATGTACCTGATGGTGGTGATCGGCGGGCCGGGCTACTTCGCCGGGCCGCTGTTGGGAGCGCTGGTTGGCACGCTGCTGCCGGAATGGCTGCGCTTTGCCCAGGCGTGGTACCTGGTGATTTTCGGTGCATCGGTGGTCGGTCTGATGATCTGGCTGCCGGATGGCCTGCTGTCGCTGCCGGACCGCATCCGTAGTAAGCGCGCGGCCCGCAAGGCTTCCGAGGAACGGGCGCTGGCTGCCAGCGCCGTCAAAGAGGGAGCGCAAGCATGATTCCCCCGCTGCTCAAGGTAAAAGACCTCAAGAAGGCCTACGGCGCGATCCAGGCGGTCGGCGGCGTGTCCTTCGAAGTGATGCCGGGCGAGATCTTCGGCGTCATCGGCCCCAACGGCTCGGGCAAGACCACGATGTTCAACAGCATCCTGGGCCAGATCAAACTCGATAGCGGCAACATCGCCCTCAATGAGCACGATATCACCGGCCTGTCGCCGCTGGAGCTGAACCGGCGCGGGGTAGGGCGCACCTTCCAGACCTTGCAGGTGTTCGGGAAGATGAGTGTGCGTGACAACCTGATCGTGGCGGCGCAGGAGCACAAGGGCTCGATGTGGAGCCGCATGTTCGCACCGGGCGATGCCGGGCTGGGCGAGAAGGCGGACGAGCTGATCGACCTGTTCCGCATCCGCCACGTGGCCGACAAGCCGGCGGGCTCGCTGAGCTACGGCCAGCAGAAGCTGGTAGACATCGCGATGGCCTTCATGTCGGAACCAGACCTGGTGCTGCTCGATGAGCCTTGCGCCGGCGTGAACCCCAGCTTGGTGGAAGGCTTGTCCGACCTGCTCAAGCGCCTGAACCAGACCCGCAAGGGCAGCTTCGTGGTGATCGAGCACAACATGGATTTCGTGATGGAGCTCTGTCACCGCATCCTGGTGATGGTAGAGGGCAAGGTGATGGCCATCGGCACACCCGAGGAAATCCGCAGCAACAAGCAAGTTCTCGACGCTTACCTGGGGGCCTGAGCCATGTCCGACATCGCCATCGAATTCAAGGACGTCAACGCCGGCTACAAGGATTTCATGATCCTCAACGGCCTGTCCCTCCAGGCCAGACGCGGTGCGATCACCTTGCTGATCGGCCCCAACGGGGCCGGCAAATCCACGGTGCTGAAGACGCTGTTCGGGCTACTCAAGCCCCGGCAGGGCAATATCCTGCTCGACGGGCAGGATATCACCGGCGCCAGCCAGAAGGCCCTGCTGGCGCATGGCATCGCCTTCGTGCCGCAGGGGCGCAACCTGTTCGGCTCGCTGTCGGTGTTCCAGAACCTGGAACTGGGCGGCATCACGTTGGGCATGAAGACCACGCACGAGCGCATCCCCGAGGTGCTGGACTTCTTTCCCCGGGTGCGCGAACGGCTGCATTCGCAGGCGTCTGCCTTGTCCGGCGGCGAGCAGAAGCAGCTGGAGATCGGCCGCGCGCTGTTGCTTCTCCCCGAGGTGATCCTTATCGACTACCCCTCGATCGGCCTGTCGCCGCTGGTGGTGCAGGACGTGTTCAAGCTGCTGCGAAAGCTCGCCGACGAAGGGGTCACCGTGCTGATGGTCGAACAGAACGTGAAGAGCGCGCTGCAGATCTCGGACGAAGTGATCGCGCTGGAGTCCGGCCGCCGCGTGCTGCAAACGCCGGCCAGCGAGCTGATGAACGACCCGCACATCGAGCGGCTGTTCCTGGGCGGGGCGCACCCGGTCAGCAAAAGCGCCGCATGAGATGAGTGACCGGAGCCGGTAGCCCACGCCACCGGCCACCACCCGCCTTTCCCCACCGTGACCTGCAAGGGACCTTCCAACAGGCCCCAGGGGGAAGGCTTTGCCGGAGAAACCCTGATGACGTCACTACGCATTGCGGTAGCCGGGGCCGGATTGATCGGCCGCAAACATATTGAGCGCATTCGCCAGAGCGCGGCGTGCGAGCTGACCTCGATCGTCGATCCGTCTCCTGCTGCCCGCGAGCTGGCGGCCTCGCTCGGCGTACCGCTGTTCGACAACCTCGACCAGATGGCGGTGGCGTCGCGGCCAGACGGCATCATTCTGGCTACTCCGAATGCCCTGCACGTACCCGGCGGACTGAACTGTGTGCAGCTTGGCATCCCCGCGCTGGTGGAAAAGCCGATTGCCGAATCGGTGGATGCCGCTACCACGCTCGTGGAAGCGGCAGAGAAAGCCGGCGTCCCTTTGCTGGTCGGCCATCATCGCCGGCACAGCGCCATCCTGGCGCGGGCCCGGCAACAGATCGACAGCGGCGCGCTGGGCCGGCTGGTGGCGGTATCCGGCAGCGCCACCTTCTACAAGCCAGACCACTACTTCGATGACGGCCCATGGCGACGCGAGCTGGGTGGCGGACCGATCCTGATCAACATGATCCACGAGGTCGACGACTTG
>CBIHQA010000104.1:0-9490 GCA_966211475.1 uncultured Neisseriales bacterium | reverse complement strand
ACGCTGATCGAACTGCTGGTCACGCTGGCCCTGCTCGCCCTGCTGGCCAGCGTGGTGGCACCGTTCGCCCGCATCGAGGCCCAGCGCGAACAGGAGCGGCAACTGCGGCAGTCGCTCGTCGACATCCGCACCGCCATCGATGCCTACAAGAAAGCCGTGGACGACGGCCGCATCAAAGCCTCGGCCGACGCCAGCGGCTATCCACCCTCGCTCGCCACCCTGACCGAAGGCGTGGAAGACGCCAAGGCCGCCCAACCACGCCGGCTGTTCTTCCTGCGCCGCGTGCCGCGCGATCCGTTCTTCCCCGACCCCTCCACCCCGGCGGCAGCCACCTGGGGCTATCGCAGCTACGCCAGCGAAGCCAGCGACCCGAAACCGGGCGCGGATGTGTACGACGTCTACTCGCTGGCCCCCGGCACGGGGCTCAACGGCGTGCCCTACCGGGAATGGTGACCTCGATGACAACCCGCTCCCGCCTGCGCCACCGATTACGCCAGCTCGCCTTCACCCTGATCGAGCTGCTGGTGGTACTCGCCATCGTCGCCACCCTGCTGTCGCTGGTGGCGCCGCGCTACATGAACCACATCGACCGCGCCAAGGAAGACGTGCTGCGCGAAAACCTGGATCGCACCCGCCGGGTGATCGACCAGTTCCGCGCCGACACCGGCCGCTACCCGGACAGCCTGGACGAACTGGTGGAGAAACGTTACCTGCGCGACGTGCCACTGGACCCGATGACAGACCGCCGCGACAGCTGGCAGGTGGATGAACCGCCCGCGCCGGAGCAAGGCCAGGTGTATGACCTGCACAGCGGCGCCGAAGGAAAAGGTAGCGATGGACGCCCCTATCGCGAGTGGTAGCCGCCGCCCCCTGAAACGGCAGAGGCAGCGCCCCGTGCCGCGCCGCATGGCCGGGCTCGCCTTCCTGTGGCTGCTGATGACCCTGGTGCTGATCGGCATCGGCATCGGCCGACTCACCGACCTGCACGTGATGGCCAAGCGCCACGAGCAAGAAGCGCAGCTGCTGATCACCGGCCACATGTACCGCACCGCCATCCGCAGCTACTACGAGATGGACAACCAGCATCGCTACCCGCCCAATCTGCAAGCGCTGCTGAAAGACCCGCGCACGCCTTACACCCGGCGCCATTTGCGCCGCCTCTATCCCGACCCGATCACCGGCAGCACCGACTGGGGGCTATTGCGAGCGGAAGATGGCGGCGTGATGGGCGTCTACAGCAAGGCACCCGGCGCCCCGCTCAAGCAGGGGGATTTCGACATGGAAGACGACGGATTCGAAGGCGCCGGCAGCTATGTGGGCTGGCGCTTCGTGTTCGAACCGCAGAAAAGCAAACCGGGCGACGAACTGCCGACCACCGGTACTCTCGGCTGAAAGTGCCCAACGGCCGGGACCGTCCAGACAGGAAACACGCGTTCGGGCGCCGTACCGAACTGATCGGCTTCCATCCAGCCATCGGGAACCAATGCCAAAAGCATTGGGTCGGAACGGCTCCCATGATCTCGCCACCGGCCGGTGTCCGCTATGAAGCTCGACTTTCTCGACGGTATCCGCGGCATCGCCGCCCTCTACGTAGCCGGCTTTCACGCAACCCGGTTCACCGGTGACGGTGCTGTACACTGGACAAGTCCGCTGGCCAAGGCGGTGGGCGGAGCACTCTCCCTGGGTTATTACTCGGTGGCCGTCTTCATCGTTCTGTCAGGGTTCTGTCTGGGTATTCCGGTAGCCAAATCCGCCCAGCGCGATTTGCCCGGCGGCTTTGGGCGCTACCTGATGCGACGGGCAAAACGGATCCTCCCGCCCTACTATGCCGCCCTGTTGCTGTTTGCCCTGCTGATCTGGACGGTTCCCTTACTTGCCGTCCCGCACGGTACGGAATGGGACAGCAAAATTCCGCTGACACTGCCGAGCCTGTTCGCCCATCTGCTGCTGATCCACAACGTCCATGCCGACTGGGTGTACCGGATCGATGGCCCGCTCTGGAGCGTCGCCACCGAATGGCAGATCTATTTCCTGTACCCCTTCTTGCTGATCCCGGTATGGAAGCGGGCGGGGCTGGCGATGGCAGTAACCGTCGGATTGGCAGTCGGCGCCGCGCTCGCACTGCTGGGAGCAGGCAAGCTGGACCTGGGCTTGGCTCACCCGTGGTACCTGGGCCTATTCGCATTGGGCATGAGCGGTGCCGCCCTGGTATTCTCCGCCGACCAAACCGCAAGCCGCCTTCGCAATTGGCTGTCGGAATCCTATTTCACCTGCTTCGCCGTCGGGCTCTGCCTGGTCCTGCTCGCCGTCATCCGGCTGACCGACCTGCCTGCCAAACTGCCGCTCAGTGAAATCCTGGCCGGTGTCGCTACCACCGCAGTGATCACGCATCTGGCGCTGCGCGAAGCGGAAGGCCGCCCCGCCTCCTGGCTGCTCCGGCAGCTGCAGTCCCCGCCGACTCTTTGGCTGGGCCTGTTTTCATATAGCGTGTACCTGATCCACAGCCCGCTGCTCGCCTGGTTCAACCTTGCGACACTGGACCTGGCGCTCTCTCCGGATCAACGTCTGGCCCTGATGCTGCTGATCGCCATGCCCCTGGCGGTGATGGCATCCTACGTGTTCCATCTGCTGGTGGAGCGACGCTTCCTCTCCGGGCACCAAGCCACCAGGGTTGAACCCGTGGCAGCGGCCGAGGCTCCGGGAGTGGAGGCAAGTCGCATTCGATGATGCACGGCATGCAGGTGCGACCAAAGTCGCTCGCTACCGCAGCGTGACTCGCCTCAGGGCCCGACGGCCTGCCGGAACACCTGCGCCGGATCGATCTTCTGCAGCCCCACAGCGAACAGTGCTCGCAACCGTTCCCCCTCCGCCCCGCGGCGGAAATAGATATACAGCGGCTTGTCCTCCAGCAGCGGCCCGTCGAACACCAGGTTATCCTTGTGCGGCGCCAGCGCCGGCCGCGTCCGCAGCAAGAAGTCGAACACGTGGCGATCCACCACCGCCAGGTCCACCCGGTTGACCGCCAGCTTCATCAGGTTGCTCTCGTCGGACGGTGCGCCATCCACCTGCAGCAGCCCTTCCACCTTGCGGCGGTCGAACTCGGCGGTGTTTACGTAGCCGTCGACCACACCCAGCTTGTAAGGCGTCAGATCATCCAGCGTCTTCCAGGACAGCGGGCGGTCCTTGCGGTGCGCAATGCCGAGCGGGCTGGAGCCGATCGGCTGAGACATCAGCGCCGTGCGGTTGCGCTCCTCGCCAAAATAGGCGGGGAAGTAACCTGCGTAATCCTTGGAGAACGTACCCAGCTTGATCGCCCGGGTCCAGGGCATAAACTCGTACCGCACCTCGATGCCGACCGCCTGGAATGCCGCCCTCACCACCGCCGCTTCACCCCCCTGCTGCGGCAGCTTGTCGGCTACATAGGGCGGCCACTCCAGCGTGGCCAGGGTGATGGTTTCGGCCTGGCCGAGAATCGGCCAGACAGCGCAAAGCGCGGCGAGGACGCCGCGTCGGAAAACGCGTCCCATGGTACTTCCCCCGTGCGGTACTGCTCTTATGTTATGGACTGCTTTTTTGCGAACCATACACGCGCAGCAAGCTCAACCTGCTGCATGCGGACAAGCGGCAGCCTGTTTGACCCCGTCTACCGCGCAAAAGGCACCGTTTCCCCGCCTTGGCGCCTACGGCGAATTGGCCTGCATGGTGTCGAAGTTGCGCAGGCAGGCCGGCTTGCTCCGGAACACCATGTACTCGCTCTTCGCACTCCTGCGGCACACGAGCACCGGATCATCCAGCCCGAACGCCCCCTTCTCCAGCTTGCAGGACCGGAACTGCTTGATGGCCGACGCCGGTACCACAGTACACTTGGCCAAATCGGGCTTGAGCCAGTCGAATCCAAACGACCCCGGCGGCGGCATTTGCGGCTCAGCGGCGACGCAATGGACGGCGGCCAGTAAGGCCGCTACGGTGAGGGGTAAATTCCGCATGATCGAACAGACCGGTGATTGAACAGCGTCACGTGCCGATTCGGCGCTCACCAAGAATCCGGGGAGCACGGCCGGACTACCTCCAGCCCCGTGGGGCGGAGCGCACGCCTCAGCATATCGTCATTTTCCAACATACAGCGAGGAATACTTGCCGGAACACAGCAACGTACGGCGCAGCCCCTCCGCCGCTGTAACATGACCCTTTCCGCATCTTCCGCGACTGTCATGTCCAACACCCCGCTCCTGACCTTCGAGCCCGCCATAGACGCCGACTTCGACGCACTGGTCGCCCTGCGTATCGCCGCCATGCGGGAAAGCCTGGAACGCATTGGCCGCTTCGACCCCGCGCGCGCCAGAGAGCGTTTTCGCAACGGTTTCGACCCCGCCCTGACCCGCCACATCGTGGCCGATGGCCAGCGCGTCGGCTTCCTGGTCGTCAAACCAGAACCCGACGCCCTGAAGCTGGACCACCTCTACCTCCACCCCGACCACCAGGGCCGCGGACTCGGTTCTGCCACGCTGCAAAAGGTAATCGCAGAAGCGAACGCCCTCGGCCTGCCGATCCGGCTGGGCGCGCTACGCGGCAGCGACGCCAACCGCTTCTACCAGCGGCACGGGTTCGTGCAGACGCACGAGGAGGAATGGGACATCTACTACCTGCGGCCAGTGTCTGCCGGATAACCCTCAACCCCGGTCAAGCCCCCCGGCTGGCTTGCAGCTGTCTACACGACCGCGGCGACAGCGCCATACCTAAACGGCCGCATCTGGAATGCAGAACCTCAGGCGGGCAACACCTTGTGTTCTTGGGGCGTATCGGTTTGGCTACTCCTGCGGTGCATTAGCACGCATGGCAACGCGGTAACCGGTCCCGGGAAGCAAATGCCGGCAACGCGACAGTCGAAACAGCGAAGCCCATTCTGCCTCGCCGCTTGTACGTTGGTTCGTACGTTAGGTGGCGAACCGTTTCGGCTCTTCGAAATCCGGGATGACATCCCGATCGCGCCGTTCCTTTCCTTTGATCGACGCCAGCAGGGATGCGAGGACGATCAAGCTCCCACCGATTGCCGCGAGCACAGTGACCTTTTCCCCGAGCCATACGCTCGCGAACAAGGCGCCAAAGACGGGCTCGCTGCCCATCAGTAGCGTGACGCGTGTCGGGGTGCTGCGGCTGACGGCGTAGTTCTGCACAAAGAATGCGAACAAGGTGCAGCCCGCGACCAGATAGATGACGATCATCCAAAAATGCTCGTTGCCGGCAAATGTCGGCAACGGCTGCCACGCCGACGGTGCGACAGTGAGCGCGAGCGTGGCGCAACCGAACGACACGACGCCGGATTGCACGGCCGTCATCGCGAGCGGAGAAACGGCGTTGACCTGCATGACGCGCTTCGTGGCGCAAACATTGATCGCGCGCAACAGCGCGGCCAGCACCACCAGCCCATCACCGGGTGTGAAATCGAATCGGCCGCCCCCGAGCAGAAAAGCGCCCAGCAGAGACAACCCGGCGGCCAGCCATTCAACGCCGCGCGGTGCGCGTTTGAGCCACGCCCATTCGACCAGCGGCGTCATCACCACACACAGACTGATCAGAAACGCGGCATTCGACGCGCTGGTGATCCGCACACCGAACGTTTCGGCCAGATAAATCCCGAGCAGTACGCACCCGGCGCCGGCGATTCTCATCCACTGAGCACACGAGAATCCGCGCATCGACAACAAGGATGGTGACAGCAGCACGAACGTGATGCCGAAGCGCAACGCGAGCAAGCCCAGCACCGGATAGACGAGCAATGCGCTTTTCACCACGGCATAGCTGGTTCCCCAGATGAACGCCACCACAAGCAGCAACAAATCGGCAGATGTGCTGGACCGGACACGCATGACGAACCTCCCGTAGCGAAAGGCCTTCATTGTCTGATAATGCATTCAAAGCGATAATCCAGCCTGCAAGAACAGGTTCTGTGCATCTATTGCATCAATGGATCAGAAGCGCACGTCCACCCGGATACGCCCATGACCCCGACCGAACTTCTCCCGTTGCTGCCGGATCTCGCAACCTTTGCCCAAGTGGTCGAGGCCGGCAACTTCTCGTCAGCAGCCCGCCCGCTCGGCACCACACCTTCGACCATCAGCCGGCAGGTGCAGCGGCTCGAACGGGCACTGGGCACGCGGCTATTCGAGCGCACGACCCGACGCATCCGGCTGACGGAGTCCGGCATGCAGGTCTATCGCCACTGCCGGGACATGCTGGACGCAGCAGCCGGCGCCGCCGATGCGGCCAGCCAGCTGACGGCGCAGCCGCGTGGCCGGGTCAGCATCAGCGCACCGATTTCGCTGGCGAAAAGCCTGATTCACCCGAAGATTTCAGGCTTCTTGCGTACCTATCAGGAAGTAGAAGTACAGGTCGTATTCGACGATCGGGACATCGATCCGATACGTGATCATGTCGATCTCGTCGTGCGCCCCACCCCGACACCGCCGCAAGGCCTCGTGGCAAGACAGCTCGGCACCGTGCGATGGGTACCGTGCGCCTCTCCAGGCTACCTGCGTGCACGCGGCATGCCCGCCGTGCCAAACGATCTTGCACAGCATGATTGTCTCTATCTCGGAGATACACCGGACGACCACCGGTGGACGTTCCGGCAAGGCAACCGCACACAGACTGTTGAAGTTCGTGGCCGCTATATCGCGAACGATGTGAGCGCACGGCGCGAGGCCGCGCTGGAGGATTGGGGCGTGGCAAGCCTGCCAGACTTTGCCGTAGGGGAGGAACTCCGTTCCGGCCGGCTGGTACAGGTGCTGCCCGAATGGCTGTTCGAGCCACGCGCTTACGACGGTCCGATCTGGCTGCTGTATCCGCCGAATCGGCTCCTCCCGCCGAAAGTGCGAGTACTGATTGACTGGCTGGTGGAACAGCCCGGTTGCGAATTCAATCCACGATGAACAGCTTCGCGCCCACCGCTGTATGGGAACGATGCGCCGCCGCCTTGTCCGACACCTGGTAACTCATTCCCGCCGTCAGGATGAAGGACCTGCCGTCGTCCAGCTCGGTATGCAGCTCCCCCTCCAGACACAGCAGAATGTGCCCCTTCTCGCACCAATGGTCGGCCAGATAGCCCGGCGTGTACTCCACCATGCGAACCCGGATGTCCCCGAACTTCCGCGTGCGCCAATACGCCAATCCTGACTCACCCTGGTGTTCGGTTGGCGCCACCGTCGTCCAATCGGTGATGCCGAACGGAATGTTGTGTATTTCCACGTCAAACCCTCCTTATCCATTCCGTAGCCCGGATACCGCCGGTGCCGGGTGACGCCGCGCTCTGGAGCCCTCCAGGCCCGCGCCGGGTATGCAACCCGTCTTTCCTTGCAGACGAGCACGCCAGCTTGCCCGATGGCGAAAGCGGGAGGAACCCGGCGCACAGCTTGCCCCACACGCCTTTGTTCTGGGCCACGGCGCAGCCAAACCGGCCAGCGTCGCGATCGCGCTCAGGAGGCCTTCTGTGCTGCCAGCGCCCGCTCGATCTTCTTGTCGGTCTTGTATTGGCTCAGCGCATACACCGACCAGATGACGGCCGGAATCCAGCCAATGATGGTGAGCTGCAGAATCAGGCAGATGATCCCGGCAAACGGACGGCCGATGGTGAAGAACTGAAGCCACGGGAGAATGAAAGCGAGCAGCAGACGCATTGATACCTTCCTGTTTTATGTTGAAAAAACGGTCCAAAAGGCAGCAGCGGAATGCCCCTACCCCACGACCCGAAGCCGGGTTTGCAACCCCGGCTGGTGATACACAATAAAACCCGCCGTGCCCCTTCCTGGCCAAGTAGATCCCAGAAGGCAGCCCGGCGTGGAAAAGTTTGTTCACTCTGAGCTTGTCGAAGGACGCAGTGCCATCGCCCCAACCGACGCCGCCCAAGCAGCGGTTTCTCGCCAACTGCGGGGTCGGCCTGGGTGGTATCGACCCTACCCCGGAAGATCCTGCCCCACCCGCCACAGCACCCCGCTCGGGTCGAAAAGCGGGAAATCCCGCATCCCCCACGGCCGGTCCGCCGGCGAATCGATCCGCACACCGAATCGGGCTGCCACGTCGCGTTCCACGATATGGGCGTGCCAGTCGTCCACGTTCTCCACCAGCAGGTGCATCTGGTAGTTGCGGATGAACGCCGGCTCGTTGAACGCCTGCAGCAGGAAACTGGTGTTGCCG
Source organism: uncultured Neisseriales bacterium (assembly GCA_966211475.1). GTDB lineage: Bacteria > Pseudomonadota > Gammaproteobacteria > Burkholderiales > Leeiaceae > Leeia. The sequence goes on along the minus strand of CBIHQA010000104.1, from coordinate 1,300 downwards.
TAATGGAAGCAGGCCATGTCCGGCAACGACCAGCGGAGCTGAAACCCAATCGCCAGATAGAACTGCTTGGAGACCTCCAGATCCGCAGCGGGGACGAAGGCTTTGATTTCCACGGTGGAGAGATTCACAGGGAGTCTTTCGCAAAATAACCGTGTTCGAGGAATACCGCGTTCACAAGCTGCAAGTTGGCGAAACCCGAGTTCACGGACCAACAAAATTCGAGCGTGACGCCACTGTCACGAAGCCGCAGCGATGCATATTGGCGAGCGAAGGATTCGGCTCGTCCGCCAACGGCTCGCCGGTTTCGGTCACCAGATACCGGGCGCCGGCTGCGGCGGCATCCGCGATGCGCAGCGCCATCAGGGCCCCCTGCCCGCCGCGTCGGCGATGCGACGGCAGCACCGCGCCCATGCCCAGCCAGGCCATCTCACCCGAGATGAACAGGCTGCCGCCACCAACCACTTGGTTGCCATCGGCCACCGCATACAATCGCCAGCCCGGCCGGCGATGCAGCCGGGCCATCCAGTCCGCCATGAATGGAGGCATTTCGAATGCCTGCGCGATGGCATGGACCACAGCGTCGACCTGATCGTCCGCAGCCGGCGCCACCGCCAAGTCCGTCGAGATCACCGGCGGCGCTTCCGGCCCGCGCAGCACCTTGGCCCAACTGCGCCGCGCCGGCACGGTAAAGCCCAGCTCCGTCAGCCGCCCGGGCAGATCGGCCGGCGCAGCATGCGGATTCCAGTGCAGCCACCAGCCCGCGCTGCCGGCGCGCCGGTAGGCATCGATCACCGCCTGTACATCGGCCATGGTCGCCTCGCGGCGTAGTCCCAGGCCAATCGCGCGGTTGAACATTGGGGTTGGCATGGCCGGCGCCATCAGCAAGGTGGCGTCCGCAACCTGCTCCACGCGCAGCCCCAATCGGGCTTGCAAGGCTTCCGGCGCGGCGGCGAACAGGTCGGCAAAGGCGAGGGCTTCGGCGTCGTCCGTCACGACGGCGGCCGCGTGCGGCGAGAGAGTAGAAGTCATGGCGGCGCACTCCAGGGTTCTGGTCGGCGGGTCTTGCGACACCGGATCGGGTCATGCGAGGCCGGTGCTCGACCATGGCACTCGGGGTCCGCAAACGCCCCCCAAGCTAAACGCCGTCATCATATCGTGATTGTCGCCGTCATGAGACGGGCAGAAAACATGGCCGGGGTTGGCGGCACCCTACTGACAGCAGATTATCGCGACACGCTGCGCTTACTGCGGGAGCGGCTTCCCGCCGATGTCACCATCGCTTCGGACAGGATGAAGGCGC
>CBIHQA010000103.1:0-9506 GCA_966211475.1 uncultured Neisseriales bacterium | reverse complement strand
GTTCTACGATCTACGGCGGAAGGCGCTGCGCTTTTCCGCCCTACGAGCTGCACCTACATGTCGTCGCCTTCCGGCTCCGCTGCGACGATGTCGTCCCATAACGGCAACACGCCGTTAGCCATGATTGGCTCGTCGGCATAGCGTACCCCCACCCCCAGCAGCCGCACCGGCCGGCCGCGCCGTGGCCAGGCTTCGCTCAGCAGGCGGATGAACACTTCCGCGTTCGGCTCGCTGCACACGCATTCCATGGTGGTCTGGGTGAAGTCGTCGTATTTGATCTTGACGAAGGCTTTGTGCGGCGGCTCCTCGTCGCCGGCCCGCTGCATGCGGTGCCGCCAGTCGTCGATCAGCTCGGGCAGCGCCACGATGCAGGCTTGCAGGTCTGGCAGGTCCTGTACGTAGGTAGTTTCCACCGACAAGGACTTGCGGCGGCCTTCGTTGGACACCGGCCGTTCGTCCTTGCCGCGACATTGCCAGTAGAGCGACCGGCCGAACTTGCCGAATTCCCGCGCCAGCCGCTCCAGCGGCCAGGACTGCAAATCTGCGCAGGTCTGCGCCCCTAGCCGGTTGAGCCGCGCCGCCGTCACTTTGCCGACGCCCCACAGCTTGCCGACCGGCAGCGGGCGCATGAAGTCGTCGACTTGCTCGGGGGTGACCACGAACTGGCCGTTGGGTTTGTTCCAGTCGCTGGCGATCTTGGCGATCAGCTTGTTGGGCCCGATGCCGGCGCTGGCGGTGATGCCGACCTCGCGTTCGATGCGTGCGCGGATCTCCTGTGCCATCAGCGTGGCGCTGCCCCGGCAGAGGTCGATGCCGGTGACGTCCAGGTAAGCTTCATCGAGCGATAGCGGCTCGATACGGTCGGTGTAGTCGAGGAAGATGCGCTGGACCTGGCGCGAGGCTTCGCGGTAGCGGGGGAAATCCGGTGGCACACGGACCAGGTTCGGGCAGCGCTTCTGCGCCTGGAAGGTCGACATGGCGGAGCGGATGCCGTAGCGGCGCGCCACGTAGTTGCAGGTGGCCACCACGCCGCGATGCTCCGCCGAGCCGCCGACGATCAGCGGGACGTCCCGCAGGGCGGGGTTGTCGCGCATCTCGACCGAGGCGTAGAAGCAGTCGCAATCGATGTGGATGATTTTGCGCACCGGCGTGGCAGGGCAGGCTGAACGAATGCGTACATTGTACGTTCGTTCTATGAAGCTTGCCATGCCGGTGGGAGGTGGGGCGCCCAGGAACCTCGACGGAGCGACGTGGAGACCGGGGTTTGTTGGGCTTCGCGTTGCTCAGCACCAACCTACGCATACAGCGGTTCCCGCGGCACTGCGCAGCGGGAACGGTCGGCTCTCGTAGGTTGGTGTTGAGCGTAGCGAAGCCCAACAGAGCAACGGTTCCACGTCATCACACCGAGGTTCGACCGCAACGCCCCTCACTGCGCGCTCTTCTGCACCGCATCGATCAACGCGCTCGCATCCACCAGTTCCTCTGGCGAGAAATCCCGCTTCAACTTGCCGTTTTCCTTGAGGAAGCCGTGCACCTCGGTCAGGTAGGCGGTCATCCCACCGCCCGGCTGGTTGCGGCGGACCAGTTCGTTGGTGGTGTGAAAGCGCACCGAGTTGAGCATGCCCAGCAGATCGAAGGCAGAGTACGGCTGCTCGCCGGCGAAGGTGCGTTCGTTCAGCACCTTCTGGAAGGCCGGCCAGGAGGCGCTGCCGTTGATCCATTTCAGCGCCTTCACCCAGCCGGCGAAGAACTTCACCAGGGTGTCGTGGCCGAGTTCGGCCTTGCTGTCGTTGTGGATCGCGAAGCCTTCCGGCATCACGCCCGGATAGGCGGCGCTGTCGGCGACGATACGGCCGTCGCCCTTGCGGCGGGCGTCGATGGCAGGCGGATCGTAGTCGAGGATGAGCTGGAACTTGTTCTGGACGAAGGCCTGGGCCAGCGGTTCGCCTTCCATCTCCACCAGCTTCACGTCGGAGAGCTTGAGCTTCTGCGCCTTCAGGAAGCGGTCCAGCAGGAAGGTGACCGAGGTGCGGTTCAGGTAGACGCCGACCGGCTGGCCCTTGAGCTTGGTGAGGTCGGCCAGCGCGTTCTTGGCGATCAGCTTGTCGCCGCCGTTCGACCAGTCGGTCTCGGCCACGATGGTCAGCGGGTAGCCCTGCTGGTGCAAGTCTACCCAGGTGCCGGTCATGTCGTAGACCAGGTCGAGCTTGCGGTCCTTGAAGTCGCGGAATAAATCCTTGTATTCCGCGTACTTCACCAGGTGGACGTCGAGCCCCTGTTCCTTCCAGAAGCCCTGTGCATCGGCCACGTTGGCCGGCGCGGAGCCGATCCAGGAAGTGACCCCCACCATGATCGGCCGGGCCCACGCCACGCTTTGGCACAACAGGACCAGCACCAGCAAGCAGGCTCGCATCGTCGTCTCCCCCAGTTTGGCGCATGGTAGGCAAGCCAGGGGAAGACGGGAATCAGGAACGATGCAAGTCTATGTTTCCATTAATGAAATGATGGATCAGCCCCCCGCCTATTCCTGCACTGGAATGCGCTCGCCAGTTGATTGGATGCGGTTGTGGGCGTCCACGTACACCAGCTTCGGCGCGTGCTGGGCGACTTCCTGCTCGGTGTAGGTGCCGAAGGTGGCGATGATGACCAGGTCGCCCACGGCGGCGCGACGGGCGGCCGAGCCGTTGATGGAGATGATGCCGGAGCCACGGGCGGCGCGGATGGCGTAGGTGGTGAAGCGTTCGCCGTTGTCGATGTTCCAGATGTCGATCTGCTCGTTCTCGCGGATGTCCGCTGCTTCCAGCAGGTTCTCGTCGATCGCGCAGGAGCCTTCGTAGTGCAGCTCGCAGTGGGTGACGCTGACGCGGTGCAGCTTGGACTTGAGCATCGTGCGGTACATCGGTGTCTCCGGGTCTGGAATATCGGTATTTGGAACGCGGTATTTGGAACGGCGCCCCGATTGTAGGGAGCGTTTTGCTGCATCGCAACGCAAACCAATTAGGACAACTCGGGCCAACCGATGAATGGCATTTCAGGAAAGTCGCACTCACCAGACAGGCTCAGGCGAGCATCAACCGCATCAGCACACCAAAACAGTCATGCAGCGAACACCGACAAGGCCGCCGGACGCATCTGCAAGGCCTCGTTTGCACCCAGCCTTTCGACCAGGAACTCCACCGTGGCCCGCACCCGTGGCGCCAGCAGCGCCCGGTGGGGGTACTGCACCGCCACCTCGCGCTCACCGTGCTCATGCAAGTCCGGCATCAGGATCTTCAGTGATCCGTCCTGGAGACCGGGCCAGGCGTGGTGGATGGCGACCTGCGCGATGCCCAGGCCCAGCCGGGCCGCCTCAGCCGCCATGTTCGAGTCAGACACCACCAGCGCGCCATTCGGCAGGTAGTCATCCACGGCGCCGTTGCCACGCAGGAACCGCCACGGCGCGCTACGCCCGTTGAGGAAGCGCACCACGATCAGCCGGTGTCCTTCGAGTTCGGCCGGGGTATGGGGCACCCCCGCCTGCGCCAGGTAAGCTGGTGACGCGACCAGTCCCAGGCTCAATCGGCAGATGTGGCGGGTGATCAGGCTGGATTCCGGCATCACCCCGCCGCGCAGACCCAGATCGTAGCCATCCCGCACCAGGTCCACCCGGCGGTCGTCGAAGTCGATCTCCAGCCGGATATCGGGATATTGCGCGTAGAAAGCCGGCAGCAGCGGTATCAAGTATTGCCGGCCAAAGCCGCTGCTGGTGGACACCCGCACCCGCCCGGCGGGGGCCGCTCTCTGCGCCGCGACGGTCTCCACCGCGGCATCCAGCGCGGCGAGCGCCTCGCGGGCCTGCTCCAGGAAGCCCGCCCCTTCCGCTGTCAGCTGCAGCGAGCGGGTGCTGCGGTTCATCAGCCGGATGCCCAGCGCGGCCTCCAGCCCCGCCACGTTCTTGCTGACCGCTGCGGCCGACACGCCGAGCACCCGCGCCGCGCCAGCAAAACTCCCCCGATCAGCCGCCTGCACGAAAGACAGCATCGCCCGCACCTTCAAGGTGGCATCCATTCCCGACCCCATTCGTAACTATCAGTTACGAATCATTCTACCTTTACCTGTCTTATCGAAGTGTATCGGCCGACGCATACTGGCCTCACTTCAACCGAAACAACAGGAGTCACACCATGAGCAAGACTGTCGCCATTCTCGGTAACGGTGTCGTCGGCGTATCGCTGGGCAAGGGCTTCGCCGCCCGCGACTACCAGGTGATCTACGGCACCCGCGACGCAAATTCCGATAAGACCCGCGAAGCCTTGGCCGCCGTGCCGGGCGCCCGCGCCGCCAGCTATGCGGACGCCGCCCGCGCTGCCGACATCGCCGTGGTCGCCCTGCCCTGGGGTGGACTGGAAGGCGCGCTGGCCCTGACCGGCGCCGACAACCTGGCCGGTAAGCTGGTGATCGACGCGACCAACCCGCTCGACTTTTCCACCGGCGCACCGACGCTTGCCGTCGGCCACACCGACTCAGCCGGGGAACGGGTGCAGCGCCTGCTGCCGGCGGCCAAGGTGGTGAAGGCCTTCAACAGCATCACCGCCACCCACATGGTCGATCCCACGCTGCCGGACGGCACGCCGGACATGTTCATCGCCGGAAACGACGAGCAAGCCAAAGCGCAAGTGGCCGCCATCCTGCAAGCCTTCGGCTGGCGCGCCCCGATCGACATGGGCGACATCAGCGCGAGCCGCCTGCTGGAAGCGCTGGCGATGCTGTGGATCAGCTATGGCGTACGCAACAACCACTGGACGCACGGCTTCAGTCTGCTGGGCCGCAAGTAAGCGCCCCGGGGCGGGACGTACCAGGGATGAGGAGGGGCGGCCATGCTACAATGCCGCCCCATTCCCGCATGCCCGCTCTTTGTCCCCGATGACCGTCCGCTCCTCCTCCGTCCTCGACGCCCTGCGTACTCAACTCACGCAATGCCTGACCCGCGACCGCGCCGCCTTCCTGCGGAAGCTGCGGCAAGCCGAGGAGCGACTGTCACGCGGCCAGGCCGCCGACCGCCTGCTGGCGGAGCTGGAATCCGGCCTCGCAGCCTCCTGCGCCACCGCCTCGCAACGGCGGGCCGCACTACCCAAGGTCGACTTCGACCACACCCTGCCCTTCCACGACAAGCTCGATGACATCGCCGAGGCGCTGAACACGCACCAGGTGGTGATCGTCTGCGGCGAAACCGGCTCCGGCAAGACTACGCAGCTCCCTAAGCTGTGCCTGGCGCTGGGCCGCGGCGCCAATGGTTTGATCGGCCACACCCAGCCACGCCGGCTGGCAGCCCGCTCGGTCGCATCCCGCATCGCGCAGGAGCTGAAGACGTCGCTGGGCGAGGTGGTCGGCTTCCAGGTGCGCTTCAACGAGCGTGTGTCGGAACGCACCGCCGTCAAGCTGATGACCGACGGCATCCTGTTGGCTGAAACCCAGGGCGACCGCGAGCTCAGCCGCTACGACACGATCATCATCGACGAGGCGCACGAGCGCAGCCTGAACATCGACTTCCTGCTTGGCTACCTCAAGCAGCTGCTGCCGCGCCGGCCGGACCTGAAGGTGGTGATCACCTCCGCCACTATCGATGCCGACCGCTTCTCCAAGCACTTCGGCGGCGCGCCGGTAATCGAGGTCTCCGGCCGCACCTACCCGGTGGAAATGCGCTACCGCCCCTTGCTGGCGGAGGACGAGGACGACCGCGAGGTCGACATGGAACAGGCCATCGTCGACGCCTGCGACGAACTCGCCCGCCTCGGCCCCGGCGACATCCTGGTGTTCCTGCCCGGCGAGCGGGAAATCCGTGATACCGCCGAACAGCTTCGCAAGCACCACGCACCCGGTACCGAGATCCTGCCGCTGTTCGCCCGCCTGTCGCACGAGGAACAGCAGCGGGTGTTCGCCCCCCACGGGGGCCGTCGCGTGGTGCTGGCCACCAACGTGGCCGAGACCTCGCTCACCGTGCCCGGCATCCGCTACGTGGTCGACACCGGCGTGGCACGGGTCAAGCGTTACAGCCCGCGTGCCAAGGTCGAGCAGCTGCTGATCGAGCCGATCAGCCAGGCCGCCGCCCGCCAGCGTGCCGGCCGCTGCGGCCGGGTCGCCGCCGGCGTCTGCATCCGCCTGTATGCCGAGGACGACTTCAACCTGCGCCCGCCCTTCACCGATCCGGAGATCCTGCGCTCCAGCCTGGCCGGCGTGATCCTCCGAATGGGTGCGCTGCGGTTGGGAGGGGTAGAAGACTTCCCCTTCCTGGAAGCGCCGTCGAGCCGCGCCGTGCACGACGGCTATGCGCTGCTGCAGGAACTCGGCGCGGTGGACGACGGCCGTGGCCTGACTCGCCTCGGCGAACGCCTCGCCAAGCTGCCGGTGGACCCGAAGATCGGCCGCCTGCTGCTCGCTGGCGAGGAGCACCAGTGCCTGCACGAAATGCTAGTGATCGCCTCCGGCCTGTCGATGCAGGACCCGCGCGAACGTCCCATCGACGCCCGTGAAGCCGCCACGCAGAAGCACGCCCAGTTCACCGACGACAAATCGGACTTCCTGTCCCTGCTCAAGCTGTGGGACTGGTTCGAGGACGCGCTGAAGAACAAGGAATCCAACCGCAAGCTGGTACAGAAGTGCCATGACAGCTTCCTCAGCCACTTGCGGCTGCGCGAATGGCGCGAACTGCACGGCCAACTGGCGAGCATCGCCGGCGAGCTGGAGCTGCGCAAGAACGACCAGCCCGCCACCTACGAACAGATCCACAAGGCGCTGATCGCTGGCTTGGTCGGCAACGTCGGCTTCCTCACCGAGCAGGGCGACTACCTCGGCGCACGCGGCAGCCGCTTCCTGGTCTCGCCCGGTTCCGGCCTGAAGAAGAGCCGGCCCAAGTGGCTGCTGGCCGCGGAACTCACCGACACCGGCAAGCTGTACGCCCGCACCGTCGCCAAGATCGAGCCGGAGTGGGTGGAACAGGTTGCCCGCCACCTGACCAAGTCACACTATTTCGACCCGCACTGGGAGCGCGGCCAGAAGCAGGTGGTCGCCTTCGAAAAGGTCACCCTCTACGGCCTGACGCTGATCAGCCGCCGCCGCGTGCAGTACGGCCCTATCAACCCAACGGAAGCCCGCGAGATCTTCATCCGCGAAGCACTGGCCAACTTCCAGTACGACACCCAAGCGCCCTTCTATCGCCACAACCGCGAACTGCTGGCGGAAGTCGAGGAGCTGGAACACCGCGCCCGCCGCCAGGACGTACTGGTCAACGAAGACCGACTGGTCGCCTTCTTCGACGAGCGTATCCCCGCCACCGTCACCAACGGCCCTAGCTTTGAAGGGTGGCGGCGCGATGCGGAAAAGCAGAACCCAAAACTGCTGTTCCTGACCCGCGACCTGCTGATGCGGCACGATGCGGAAAACGTCACCGAAGTCCTCTACCCGGACAACCTGCAGATCGGCGACCGCAGCTATCCGCTGTCGTACCGCTTCGACCCCGGCCATGCGCTGGATGGTGTGACCGTGTCGGTGCCACTCGCCGAACTCAACACCCTTTCGCCGGACCCGTTCGACTGGCTGGTGCCCGGCCTGCTGCGCGAGAAGATCACCTTCCTGGTCAAGGGCCTGCCGAAGGCGATCCGTCGCCTCTGCGTGCCGGTGCCGGATACCGTCACCGAGATCCTGGAGCGCCTGCCGGTCCGCCAGGGCAAGCTGATCGAGGGCCTCTCCAAACAGATCCAGCGCAAGCTCGGCGAGCCGATGAAGACCAGCGAATGGCCGGTCGACGAACTGCCGCCGCACCTGCGCATGAACTACCGGGTGCTGGACGACGCCGGCCAGGAGCTCGCCAGCGGCCGCGACCTCGCCGCCCTACAGCGCGAGCTCGGCCAGGCCGCGCAGCTCACCTTCCGCGAAACCGCCTCCGCCGACATCGAACAACAGGGCCTCACCGACTGGACCTGCGGCGACCTGCCGGAATCGCTCAGCTTCAAACGCGGCGGCCAAACGCTGACCGGCTACCCGGCGCTGGTGGACATGGACGATTCGGTCGCCGTCATGCTGCTCGACACCCGCGAGGAAGCCGATGAGGCTCACCGCGCCGGCGTGCGCCGCCTGCTACGCCTGGTGCTGAAGGACCACCTCAAGCAGTGGCAGAAGGGCTTGCCCAACTGGACCCAGACCGCCCTGCAACTGCGCAGCCTCTGCAACGCCGACGACCTGCTGGAAGACGTCCTCACCGCCGTTACCGACCGTGCCTTCCTCGGTGACGATCCGCTGCCGCGCGACAAGGCCGCCTTCGAGGCCCAGAAGGCCCGTGCCCGCACCCGGCTGCCGGCCGTCACCCAGGGCCTGCTCAAGACGCTGGCCGAGATCGCCGCCGTCTACACCCAACTGCTGGCCAAGCTCGACAAACCGGACGCCGCCGTGCGCGCCCTCGTCCCGCAGCTGAAGGAGCAATTCGGCCGGCTGGTCTATAAGGGCTTCCTGTCCGCCACCCCGTGGGCGCACCTGGCCGACCTGCCCCGCTACCTGAAGGGCATGCTGCTGCGGATGGAGAAATTCCCCACCGCCCGCGACCGCGACAGCCGCCACGCGGCCATGCTCGCCGGCTACTGGCAGAAACTGCTCGCCCGCCAGGAGGCCAACCGGCAGATGCGCCGTGCCGAACCCAAGCTGGATGCGCTACGCTGGTTCCTGGAGGAGTTGCATATCTCCCTGTTCGCCCAGGAGCTGCGCACACCCTACCCGGTGTCCGGCAAGCGCTTCGAAAAAGCCTGGGAAGAACTGGACCGATAACCGCTACCGTTTCCCGTAGGTTGGGTTGAGCAACGAAGCCCAACAATGCGCCGTCTCCACATTGCCATGTTGGGCTTCGCTTTGCTCAACCCAACCTACGAATGACGCATCCAAGCCTCCGAAAGCCCTACAAGCAATGAACCGCCGCCACGCCCTGCTAACCCTGCTCGCCGCCGCCGCCCTGCCGCTGCTGCCCGCCTGCAGCCGGCATGGCAAGCTGCCCAAGCTCGGCCCCGAAGATACCATCCTGGCCTTCGGCGACAGCCTCACCTACGGCACCGGCGCCACGCCCGACACCGCCTACCCTGCTGAACTGTCACGGCTGATCGGCCGCAAAGTGGTCAACGCCGGCGTCCCCGGCGAAACCGTGCAGGAAGCCCAGCCACGGCTCGCCAAGCTAATCGACGAGGTCCAGCCCAAGCTGGTCATCGTCTGCCTCGGCGGCAACAACTTCCTGCGCCGCATGCCGGACAGCGAGACGGAAGCCGCTCTATCCGCCCTGCTGGCCGCACTACAAGCCCGCCACCTGCCCGCCGCCCTGATCGGCGTCCCCAAATTCGGCTGGGGGCTGGAAACCGCAGCGTTCTACAAAACCCTGGCCAAGCAATACGACCTGCCACTGGAGGCGGATGCGCTCGCCGACATCCTGTCCAAGCACAGTCTGAAGAGCGACCAGATCCACCCCAACGCCGCAGGCTACCAACAACTGGCCG
>CBIHQA010000102.1:0-9524 GCA_966211475.1 uncultured Neisseriales bacterium | reverse complement strand
GACCGCCGCAAGGTCATCGACTTCAGCGACGTCTACTACAAGATGAAGAACCGCTTCATCGCCAAGAAGGGCGCCAGCTTCACCTTCACCCCGGAAGGCCTGGCCGGCAAGGTGATCGCGGTGCAGAACGGCACCGCCCAGGACCGCTTCGTGTCGGACGCCTTCAAGGCCGCCAACATCCAGCGCTACAAGGACGCCGACCAGCCGCTGGTCGACCTGACCGTGGGCCGCGCCGACCTCAGCTTCGGCAACGTGGTGCAGCTGTCCGAAGGCTTCCTCAAGCGCAAGGAAGGCCAGGACTACCAGTTCGTCGGCCCGGTGTTCGACGGCAGCCACAACAAGGCACTGGGCGAAGGCGTGGCGGTCGGCATGCGCAAGGAAGACGCCAAGCTGCGCGACCAGATCAACCAGGGGCTGGCGGCGCTGAAGGCCAATGGGACTTTCAAACGGATTCAGATGAAGTTTTTGGGGTATGACCTGGGGGATTGAGCAGGGTCATGGGGTGGGTTCCCCAGTTTGCTCTCTCGTATTACGGCCGCCTTCGGGCGGCCGTTTTTTCGGGCAGCCAAGCGGGACGAGACACAGTGATGCGGCGCAATGCCACCGCATCAGCAGCCGCATGATACATACATCCTAATGCCGCATTGGTCGCCGTGGCTTTCGTTGCCGATGGGCATGTTGCGTACTTCAGCGCCCACGGCAATCAAAAAGGGAGCCCCCTCCTGACTTGCCATGACACAGCGGCCACCCGAAGGCGGCCGCTGCATAGTCAGCACAGGCTGAATGCCCAGCTCACGGCCACAACAGACCTACTCAAGCAAACATCATCGGCGGCATTGCACCGCCCCCGATCCGACGCCGCCACAACAACGCCCCCACCGCCCCCATCCCGATCAGCAGGTACAGATAGGTATCCGCCTCCGGCACCGGCGGCACGCAAGTGGCGCAGGCGGCCAGGCCGCCGGTGAAGGCGTCGCCGACCGTGGGCACTCCGCCGCCCGGCTTCAGCTGGTTGTAGGCCTGTGTCAGGTCCTGGTCGGTGAGGGCGCCGAGGCGTTGCGTCAGGTGCATCTTCTCTTCGGCGGTCACAGCCCAGGCATTCAGCGCATCCTGTTCGAATGACGGGAGATTGCCTAGTTGGGCCTGGTCACGCACCGACTGAAGGGCGGTCAAGCTGAGCGGGGTACTCAGCAATGTCGGGTCTACCGCGTTTACCTCGCTCAATACAGAGGGCAGCATCGTCTGGGCCTGGTCAGCATAGAAGTTGATCTTGGCCTGGAAGACCTGCGCCTCCTGCCCCCGAGCCGCCGCCCAATCGTCGCGACCCAGCTGTTGCGCACCGGATACACGATCCAGCGTTTCGCGGTAAGCACGGACATTCGACAAGTAGTTGTCCAGCACGTCGGCGTAGTGATTGAGCGAAACGGCGAGTGCTGCCGGCGTGGAGGGGTAGGTGACCTGTACATCCGGCAAATGGAAGCCGGCAAAGGCATCCGGCGCAACAGCCACCCCTGCGTTGGCGGTGTCAGGCGGGTCGAACAGTACGCAACCGAGGCCCCAGACCCCTTGGCCGGCAGCAATGACGCCTGCAACGGGGGCACCGATGAGCGAAGCAGCGAACGCCAGCCCACCGCCCGCGCTGATGGCTAGCACGCCGGACGTTTTGGCGGGGGGAGCTGCATGGGCAAGTTGCGGCGCCGATAAGGCGAGCATGACGGGTAAGCAGACCGAGGCCCGCCTGATGAAGGTGTGCATGTGTGTCTCCTTGTTGCTACAGCAGGATTGATCGCGACGCGTTGTCCGCGCCCCCTCCGCCGTCGGGGTGGGGTCGATCTGGCCGACCTCGTCCACTACGGGGCCTCGCACCCGGGTGCCGCCTCGACGCCATTCATGACATAAGCAACAACGAGACAACCCCGCTGTCATGGATAACTACGCCGGGGACAAGTTCTATGAATGGGTCAATTCTGGTCAAAAGCACAGTTCATGGATGTGGCTGCTTTTTGCCAGAAAGCGAGCATTGGTGTAGACCAACAGAAAATTCGCCCTTCAGCAGGGAAGATTCAGGCCAAATTCAGCTGATATACGGCAAGTGGCATGCAAGGGGATGTGCGTTAGATCGCGGAGACTGCAGGGGGGCCGGGCAGAACGCCCGACCCATGGGGTGATCAATTCAATGCCGGACCAGTGTCGAGGCGGTGATCTGCCGCTGCATCGCGGCCTTGGAGCGCTGCGGGCGGGTAGCGGGCGCAAGCCGCCGCTGGATGTCGCTGACGCGGCAACGGGTCAGATCGAGCGGCAGGGTCTGCGTCAGGCACTTGCCAGTTTCGCGGGACAGGCGCCGTTTCAGCATGCCGAGGAAATGCGCCGGGGCGATCAGAGCAAGGTCGTCGAATTCCGAGGCGGCGCGTCCTTTTTCCAGCACGGCGACCAGACTGTCGGCGAAGTCGCGGACCGCATGCTCACGCGGATCGACGCGGGACACCATCGCAAAATTGCCGCCGTTACCCCGGTTGAGTCCACGACCCGGCAGGTCTTCCAGATCGTGGGTATCCAGACGGTCTTCGGAACAGTAGTCGCTCATCTCCTGCCACTGTCCGTCTCCGCCGGAATGGCAGAACAGCCGCGCCCGGCGGGCATCGGCCACCATGATCCATGTCTTCTCCATGTGTACCTCCTGTGGCTGCGGGATGCGGAGGGCGCCATATCGGTCGGTGGGCGCAAAGCAAGCTTTGCTGGTTTCACCGTTGGCAACCCATCCGCAGCCCCTGATTGACTCCCTCCCTCCAACTCCCGCCCGCCGGCGGGAGGGCCAGCTCTCCAGTACGGGATGCGGAGGGCGCCATATCAGCCGATGCATGCAAAGCAAGCTTTGCTGACTTCATCACTGGCAACCCTGCCCGCGCCCCTATGAGACTTTCCCGCCGCCGGCGGGCACCTCGAACGGGTCTCCTTAAGACTCGACTCCAGGTTGTTGCTGCTTGTTCCCGGTGGAAGAAGGCCCTTTTCCCCATTTAAGCAGCTGGGAGAACAGGCAGAGTGACAGCTCGTCGGCAATACCGAGGGGGCAGGCTAACCTTTCTCGTACCCCCAAATGCGGGCCGCGCTAGGCAATTTGAGGTTGAGCTTGGTGGGCGACACCGCTTCCGCCACACGGGCGCCCTTGGAGACGGTATCGCGCTGAACCGGCGGCCACACCGGAAGCCGGCCGGAGGTCATCATCACGCCGACACGGGGTGCGTCGCCCCGGTCGGTGCGCTTGAGCACGATGGCGATGTCGCCGCTTTCCAGCTTGACCAGGGTGCCGGGCGGGTAGACGCCCAGCACCTTGATGAAGGCGGTCACCGCCCGTTTGTCGACCAGGTCATCGCGGAACAGTTGGGCCAGCGCCACATTGGGCAGCAGGGGTTCCCGGTAGGAGCGGCGGGTGAGCTTGGCCGCCAACAGGTCGACCAGGTGCAGCAGGTGGGCGTGCGGGTGGATGGCATCGCGGTCCAGGTGCTGTGGATAGCCTTTGCCGTCCCAGCTTTCGTGATGCTGCAGCACCAGCGCCAGCCAGGTTTCATCGGTGACGCCGGCTTGGCGGAGGGCGGCCACGCTCTGTGCCGGATGCTGTTCGATCAGCGCGTGCTGCTCCTCGCTCAGCGGCTGGGCCTGGTGGAAAAGCTGGTTCTGCATGCGCTGCATGCCAACGTTCATGGTCAGTGCGGCGGCCAGCAGGTGGTCCTGGTCCGCCGAATCGATGCCGAGCGGCTCCGCCACCGCGCACAGCAGCATCGCACAATGCATCGCATGCAGCGTGGCGTAGTTCAGGTGTGGCATCAGCTGTACCGCCGCCAGCGAGGCGTCCGGCGCGAGATGCCACAGCTCCCGCACGCCGCTGCGGACTTCGCCGATACCCGCCACGAAATCCGGGTGCGCGTCGATGCGCACCAGCAGGTCTTCCAGCTGCTTGGTCAGACGGTCGTACTGGTTGAAGGGGTTGCCGCCCTGGCTGCGGGCAGCGCCTTCGGCCTTCGCGCCGGGTTCTACGCAGTAGAGGTCCTGTTCCAGCAGCTTGTCGATCTGCTGCTGGGCGGCGATGGTGAAGCCGTGACGCAGCAGCAGTTTGCCGTTGCCGTCATATAGGTCGAAGGGCAGCGTCAGCCCAACACGCAGGTACTGTGGATTCAGTTTCCTCATGCCGCCTCCCCTCCCGTTTTTGCCGCTGTCGTCGTCTGGTCGCGTGGCTCAGACCCGGACGATCTGCCCTTCGTGCAGCACCAGCTTGCCTGGGCCGCTATCCTCCATCACGCGCCAGATCTTGCCGCCGAGGTGAACCTCGACACCGCCATGCAGCTGCTTCTCCACTTCGATGCTGGCTTGCGCCAGCAACTGCTGCTGGCCGAGCAGCCGTGCATGCTCGTCCTGCAAGTCCATCAGCGACGCGCGCAACTGGTTGGCCGTGCGTACGGCCTTTTCGCCGGTTCCGTCGTCCCGTTCGCGGTGTCGCGCAAAATAGGCAGCCAGTTGCGATACGCGCAGCAGGTCGTCCCCCACCTTGCGGCGGGCTCGGTCGTTGGCCGCCAGCTGGTCGGCCAATGCCGGGTCGAACCCTACTTCGACCAGCGTCCGTACCCCGCTCACCGCGCCCAGTACGGCGACCTTCAACCACTGTCCGGCGCGGGTAGCACCGCCGATCAACATGCCGCCCCGGCCGCTGCCACCAATCACTACCTGCTCCCGCGCGGCCAGATCGCACTCCCGCGCCGCGTCCTCCACCAGGATCGCGCGGCCGGCACGGACGTGGACGTTCTCCATGAAACGTGCACTGACGGTGCCCTGGCTCTCGATGCGGGCCGACATTGGCGCACCGCGCTGTGCCGCCGCGCCCACCACCCCGCCCCGCACCACCACATCGCCACCCGCGACGACATGGGCGGACTCCATCGCACCGGCGATCTCGACGTCGCCGGTGGCACGGATTTCCATGCCGTTCTTGACGTCACCGGTAACACGCACCGAGCCCTCGAAGGTGAGATTGCCGCTGTGAAGGTCGACGCTGGCCACTTCGATCACCGGGTCGACCGTGACACCATGATCAACCAGGATGGGCTGGCCGGTCATGGTCGCGACCAGCAGATTGGCGTCGCCCGGAGACGGCGCCGCGCCGGACAACGTGCTCGACCAGGGAATATCCGCCGCATCGGGCACCGGCACCGGCTGGCCGGTGACGTCGCGCCCCGGCTTGCCCGGCACGGCAGGTACCCGGCGCATCAACGCATCGCCGGAATGGACGATCAGGATCTGTCCGAGATTGCGGTAGTCGACCACACCGTGGGTATCGACCTGCGGCCGGCGGGACCGCACGCTGGGCAACAAGCTTTCGAAGCGGGTAGGTGTAGGGGGCTGGGGTGCCTCGCCCTGGGCGATCAGCTCGCGGTGGCACTGACCGATGGACAGGGCCGTATTCAGGGCGGCCAGACGCAGGCCGAAGCTCACCCCCTGCGCCTGCAGCGCCTCCGCCACGCCGGTCACCGGCTTGCCGCCCTGGGGCGGGACCAGCGACAGCCAGACGCTCATGCGGTCGGGGGAAATCTCGATATGAAAACTGCCGTCGCGGCATTCGCCGAGGGAGCCCTCGACGGCGACACTGGCCGTTGCGCACTGCCCGACGAAACCCGCCACGGCGGCTTCATCCAGGTAGCAGCCGGCATGGCCTTGCTCCGCCAGCGCCTTGCGGACTTCATCCACGGAGGGCGGCGTGCCACCCGTGGGGTCAAACCGGGCCCATAACACCCCACTGCCGGAGTCCACCCGAAAAGCGAGTCCTGGCGTGGCGATGTGGCCCATGCAGCATCCCCATTAAAAATGTGTTTTGTAAATGCACAATAAACCTTTGTTTTCTCGATAGATAGCCCCTGTCGGGACTGCCTGGATCGGGCACGCCGTCCCACCCTTGCAAACGACCGTATATCGCACTGACCGGCGGTCGCTTGCAGGCCGACCGATAATGATCAAATCCCTTTCGGGAAAGGAGCGGCACCATGGCCGTGAATTCCGTCAGCGGCACCCCGACACCCCGCCCGGTCGAACCTCAGCAGACCGAGGACGTGCGACGCACGCAGGAACAGGAACGCCTGCGCGAACAACGCCGGCGTGAGGAAGAAGCCCGTCGCACCGCCCAATCCAGCGCTCCGCAGCAGCAACCCTCTCCTACCGTCAATGGCAACGGTCAAACTGTTGGTTCGGTGATCAATACCACCGCCTGACCGCCTTGCGGCGGACCGGTAGTCTTTGATCGGGCGACCTTTGCGGCGCTCGATCTTCTTTACGCTCTGTCAAATTTCTTTACCACCTGGACAGCCCCATTACGGGAACCAACCCAAGTCCTGCGGGTTCAATCCCTTAGTAGTCCATTCCATGCCCAATGCGGGCATTCCCACTATTCAAGTTTCTTGCACAGGGAGCAGACCGGCGCCGTCGCTGCGCTGGACCCCTCCAGCTGGAGGCCACTTTTACAGGAGTCGTATATATGCATACCCGGGTCATTTTGCTGGCACTCTCCGCCACCCTCGTGGCAGCCCCCGGTTGGGCCGCCAGAAGCAACGCCGAGCGGGACCATGACACGTACCGGGAACAGCTGATGAGTAATCAGGTTCCGCCTTACGTATTTCCCGCACAGTTCAAAGAGGATATCAATACCCTGCCTGCCACCGGCGCGGGTCCGGGGACTAAGTCCATGCCGACCCCAGATACCTCCACCGAAACCCAACCGACCATCACGGACGAGCCGGCGCCTGTCGAGCCAGCACCGCAGCCGCAATAAGCGAGGCTGTAATCCCATCCTCCAGCGCGAAGATGCTCTTCCTCCCTTCGCGCTGGAGGAGTTGCCCCTCTCTCACGACAAAATTCGACGGAAGGTCGCCCGCCATCATTGACGCGCCGCATTCCTGTGGCAGACTTCGCGCTGACTTTTTGCCAGTGCATCCCATGAGCAAGCAATACGACGCGTCCGACATCGACGTACTGAAGGGCCTGGAGCCGGTCAAGCTCCGGCCCGGCATGTATACCCGCACCACCGACCCCACGCATATCGTGCAGGAGGTCATCGACAACGCCGCCGACGAAGCACTTGGCGGCCACGCCCGCGACATCACGGTGACCGTCCACCCGGACAAATCCATCAGCGTGGAAGACGACGGCCGCGGCATCCCGGTCGACCTGCACCCGACCGAGGGCGTGCCGGCGGTGCAGGTGATCTTCACCGTGCTGCACTCCGGCGGCAAATTCAAGAAGGGCGAAGGCGGCAGCTACCAGTTCTCCGGCGGCCTGCACGGCGTGGGTGTGTCGGTGACCAATGCGCTGTCCACCCGGCTGGAAGTGGACGTGAAACGGGCCGGCGCCACTCACCGCATCGTGTTCGCCGACGGCGAGGTGATCGAACCGCTGGTCCGGACCGGCGACTGCGGCCCGCGTACTCACGGCACCCGGGTACGAGTCTGGCCGGACCCCAAGTACTTCGACGCCAGCGACGTGTCGGTGCCGCAGCTGGAACGCCTGCTGCGCTCCAAGGCGGTGCTGCTGCCCGGCGTGACGGTCACCCTGATCGTCGAGAAGGGCACGGACAACGTCGTCAAGACCTGGAAGTACGAAAACGGTCTGGCCGACTACCTGAACGAGCTGATCGGCGACGACGAGGCCGTCTGCCCGGTGTTCTCCGGCGAGAAATACGTGAAGGAATCCGGCGACGACTTCACCGCCGGCGAAGGCGCTGCCTGGGCCTTTTCCTGGGTCAGCGACGGCAGCGGCATGGGCGAAAGCTATGTGAACCTGATCCCCACCCCGCTCGGCGGTACCCACGAAGGTGGCTTGCGAGCCGGCGTGTTCGAGGCGGTGAAAGCCTTCGTCGACCACCACGCGCTGCTGCCGCGCGGCGTGAAGCTGCAGCCGGAAGACGTCTGGGCCCGAGTGCGCTATGTACTGTCGGGCCGCCTGCTCGACCCGGCCTTCCAGGGCCAGACCAAGGACAAGCTGACCAGCCGCGAGGCCTTCAAGCTGGTGTCCAGCATGGTCAAGGACCCGCTGGAAATCTGGCTGAACAGCCACGTGGAAGCCGGCAAGGCAATTGCCGAACTAGCGGTGAAGCAGGCGCTGGCCCGCCAGAAATCCGCCCAGAAGGTCGAGAAGAAAAAGTCCTCCGGCGTCGCCGTACTGCCCGGCAAGCTGACCGACTGCGAGTCCGACGACGTCGCCAAGCGCGAAATCTACCTGGTGGAGGGCGACTCCGCCGGCGGCTCCGCCAAGCTGGCCCGCAACCGTGAGACGCAAGCCATCCTGCCGCTGCGCGGCAAGATCAAGAACACCTTCGAAGTCGGCCGCGACCAGCTGTTCAGCAACAACGAAGTCCACGACATCTCGGTCGCCGTCGGCATCGACCCGCACGGCCTGGACGACACCATCCCCTGGGACCAGCTCCGCTACGACAAAGTGATCATCATGTCGGACGCGGACGTCGACGGCTCGCACATCCAGTGCCTGCTGCTGACACTGTTCTACACTCACTTCCCGCAACTGCTGCTGCGCGGCCACGTCTACGTCGCCCAGCCGCCGCTATTCAAGGTGGACGTCGCCGCCGGCGGCAAGAACCGCCCCGCCCGCAAGTTCTACGCACTGGACGAGACCGAACGCGACGGCATCCTGGAGCGCCTGGCGAATGAAGGCGTGAAAGACACCGCCATCACCATCGGTCGCTTCAAGGGTCTGGGCGAAATGAACCCCGACCAGCTGCGCGAAACCACCATGCAGGAAGAAACCCGCCGGCTGGTGCAGTTCCGCCACACCCCGGAAGAACTCGCCCAATGCCGCGCGCTGTTCACGCTGCTGATGGGCAAGGAAGAATCCGGCGAGCGCAAGTCGTGGATGGCCGCCAAAGGCGGCACGGTAGACGCGGATATCTGAGCCCCCGCGCAGGAAGAGAAGCCGATGTATTCCGCCACCTTCATCTTTGATGCCGGCCAGTTCGACGACGACTTCCATCGCCTCGACGCGCTGATCGCCAGCGCCGCCCGCGACACCACCGGCTACCTAGGCGAAGAGGCCTGGGAAGACCCGAAGACCGGACGAATCTCCAATGTGTACTACTGGGAATCCGAGGACGGACTCAAGGAATTGATGAACCACCCCCGGCACCTCGAAGCCAAGGCGCGCTACCAGGAGTGGCTGAAGGGCTACCAGGTGATCATTTCGCAGGTGTTGCGGACTTACGGTGATCGGACCATCGAGCATCCGGCCGCAAAAGCAGCCGTGTAGGTTTGGTAGGGCGCAATCCCACAAGGGGACTTACTTCGCGGCGTAAGCTAGCGCATTGCGCCGGATTGAAAGTGGCAAACCCCGCAGGTCGATTTACCGAGAATGCGGCGCAATGCGCTTCGCTTATTGCGCCCTACAGTGTGGTGATTTAACGATCACGGACGGCCGCAAACCGCCCGGGTCCCCGTCGAGGAGCCGGGTTTTGCCCGTTTGACGGCGGGGTTTCGGCGAGG